>DATNNS010000050.1:0-6516 GCA_035601715.1 Rhizomicrobium sp. | reverse complement strand
CCGCCGCTGAAATCGGCCGACGAGCTCATCATCCTGCCCGACATGTTCCAGCGCAAGGAACGGCTCATCGCGCTGTCCGACGCGTTCGTGATCCTGCCCGGCGGGCTGGGCACGATGGATGAATTCTTCGAGGTCATCACCGGCGTGCAGCTCGGCCAGCATGCCAAGCCCATCGTGCTGATAAACCTCGCCGGCTTCTTCGATCCGCTCGACGCCTTGATGCGTCACCTCACCGCGAACGGCTTCGCGCTGGAGAGCGCACGCGGGCTTTATCAAATGGTCGGCACGGTGGACGAAGCGATGGACGTGCTGGAAAAGCGGCTTACGCACGCGCGCGCGTGAACCGTCCCTCCAGCGCCACGATCGCGAGTGCCAGCCAGACGATCCCGAACGCCACGCCATCCACCATCGTGAATTTCTCGCCGAACCCGAACGTCGCCAGCAGCAGCGTGATCGAGGGCGAGAGATATTGCAGGAAGCCCAATGTCGACAGCCGGATGCGCCGCGCGCCGGCCGCGAACATCGCCAGCGGCAGTGCTGTGAGCGGCCCGCCGAACATCAGAAGTGCGTCCTTGCCCAGATCGGGCGACGGGAATGCGCCGGTGCCGCTCAAGCCCCAGAACGTCACCAATCCCAGCGTGATCGGCAGCAGGATCCAGGTCTCGACCGTGAGCCCGTCGAGCGAATCCACCGGCGTCAGCTTGCGGAAATAGCCGTAAAAACCGAACGACAGCGCCAGGCAGGGCGCGATCCACGGGAAATGGCCGAGTTGCACCGCTTTGATCGCCACGGAGACGCCGGCCAGCACGACCGCGGCAAGCCTGAGCCGCGACATGTGCTCACCGAACAGGAAAACGCCCAGCGCGATGGAGATCAGCGGATTGATGTAATAGCCGAGACTCGCCTCGACCAGCTGATGCGTCGCGATGCAATAGATATAGATCGTCCAGTTGCAGGTGATGAGCACGCTGGTCAGCGCCAGCGTCGCGAGCACGCGCGGCGTTCGCACGATGGCCATGACATGGGGCAGCCGCCCGCGCCCCAGCGCCACGATGGCGACGAAAATCGCGCACCACAGGATGCGATGCACGGTGAGCTCGAACGGGCCGACGCTGGCGAGCAGCCGCCAATAAAGCGGCATGATCCCCCAGAACGCATAGGCGAACGCGGCCAGCGCGATGCCGGCAGTCTCGTCCGGCACGCCGCCGTCACCGACCGCCGTGGGCGCGCCGCTATCGGCCGCCGCAATGGCGCTGTCTTCCAGGGCGATGTCGGCGTCGGTCATGTTTCTCTACTACCCTCCCCTTGAGGGAGGGTCGAAAAATCCGAAGGATTTTTCGGGAAGGGGGCATGCCCAGCTCAGCCGCTAGTGTTCTGGAGGCATACGTCAATGAAAATTCGGTTTGGTTGGAACAGGAAAGATAAATTTGGTCCACTGAGCATTTCGGTCGAAGAATGCCTCTCGAAAGAGGAGGCTAATAAATTGAGGCAACAAGATTTCAACCGGATAATTCATATGACGAGCGAGGAGCGGTTGAAACTCTTCGCTACATTATTCGGCGAACGGAAAGCGGCATTTGTAAACTCTCGTCTTGAGAGCGATATGATCCTGCCGAATCAAAAAGCGGGACTAATGAATTGGATTAATGGGATTAAGGATGTTGAGCCGAAATGGCGTAAAGAAATTGTCAGAGAAATATCGGCGCTGGATAAAGCGCTGAACGAAAGTGAGATGGAAGCTTTTATGGAAAAGCTTGCCGAACTAAAGCTCGGGGTGGGAGTTACCCTTGAAGAAGCTCAGATGATCTTCGATTTGAGCAAAGCAGCGAATGAAGCTAAGAAGAAATTTGAGACTGGCGGCAGTGTGTTTGAATACGATTTGGCCAAGAAAGCTTTGGACGAATATGTTGTCTCGCTAAAGCCCGAGACCTGACCCTGCGTCACCCATGCGTTACCGCTGCGCCTCGTTATTCGCGGCGCGGACGCGCCGCGGCTGGGTGGCCGCCTCAAGGGCGGCCATGACGATGAGGTTGGGTCTGTCTCTGCCTGATTCCGGAACCATCCCCGCCCCACCGCTTTACCATCCCGTGGGCTCGCGAAGGGGCACACCTAGGAATTCCAATGAACAAACTTATGATGTCGGCGGCCGCGGTTGCGGTTTGCCTCGGGTCGTCCGCGGCGTTTGCCCAGGACACCTCCAAGACCACCACCACCACGTCGACGCCCGAGGGCACGACGCAGACCACCGTCACCAAGACCAGCGACGGCTACAAGCAGTACACGCGCACCGAAACCGCCACCAAGCATTACAATGCGGGTGTCTATGTCGGGCCGTCCGGCTACAGCTATTCGCGCTACACGGTGGGCATGCGTGCGCCGTCGATGTTCCTCGGCGGGCATTACGAGATCGGCCATTACTCGACCTACGGGCTCGAGACGCCGCCGATGGGTCTCACCTGGATCCGCGTGGGCGACGACGCCCTGCTGATCGACGGCAACACGGGCGAAGTCGTCCAGGCCGATTACGGTCTGTTCGCGAACTGACCGTTCGTTCTTCAAGGCGCGGCGCCGGGCGAAAGTCCGGCGCCGTTTGCTTGTGCGGTGCGGGACTCAGCCTGTAGCAGAACCCCGCTTCGCCAGGTCCGGCAGGAAAGCGGCGATGAGGCCGAGTGCGGGCAGGAACGAACACACGCGGTAGACGAAATCGATGCCTTCATGGTCGGCGAGCGCGCCGAGCGCCGCGGCGCCCAGGCCGCCCATGCCGAACGACAGGCCGAAGAACAGTCCCGAGATCATGCCGACGCGCGTCGGCAGCAGTTCCTGTCCGTAGACGACCATCGCGGGGAACGCCGAGGACAGGATCAGCGCCGTCGCCATGCTGAACACGGTCGTCCAGAACAAATTCGCACCCGGCATCGCGAGCGCGAACGGCAGCGCCCCCAGGATGGAAAACCAGATCAGATGTTTCCGCCCGAAGCGGTCGCCCAGCGGGCCGCCCGCGATGGTGCCGAGCGCGCCGGCGGCGAGGAACAGGAACAGGTGAAGCTGCGCCGCCGGCACGCCGATGTGGAATTTGTGGATCAGGTAGAACGTGAAATAGCTGCCGATGCTGGCGAGATAGACGAATTTGGAAAACAGCAGCACGACGAGGATCGCGAGCGCGGTGCGCACCTTCGCGCCCGGCACCGGCGTCGCGGCCTGCGCCTGCGCGTGGCGGGCGCGCGCGAAGCCGTGGTTGCGGAACCAGGTGCCCACGTTCCACAGGATGACGATGGCGAGCAGCGCGGCGATCGAGAACCATGCGACGCCCGTGCGATGCGAGGCGCCGACCACGAGGGCGGCGAGCAGCGGCCCCACCGCCGTGCCGATGCCGCCGCCGGTCTGGAAGATGGATTGCGCCAGCCCGCGCCGCACGCCGGCCGCCGCATGCGCCACGCGCGAGGATTCGGGATGAAAGGTCGACGAGCCGATGCCGACGGTCGCCGCGCCCAGCAGCAGCAGCGGATAGCTCGGCGCGAGCGCGAGGATCAAAAGGCCGAAGAACGTGAACACCATGCCGGCCGGCAGCGCGTAAGGCACCGCGCGGCGGTCGGTGTACTGGCCGATCAGCGGCTGCAGTAGCGAAGCGGTGAGCTGATAGGTCAGCGTGATCAGCCCGATATGGGTGAAGTCGAGATCGAAGGTGGTCTTGAGGTTGGGATAGATCGATTGCAGCAGCGACTGCATCATGTCGTTGAGCGCATGGCAGATGCCGATCGCGAACAGGATCGGGAACACCGTCGGGAGCGGACGCGCGGCGCTGTCGCTCATGCGCGCTTCTTGCGCCCGATGCCCAGGAGCTCGCGCCACTGCCGCGTGGGGATTTCCTCGACTTCGTTTTCTTCAAGCCGCCCCAGATGGAACGGCCCGAACTGCACGCGGATCAGACGCGCGACCTTTAGCCCTAAGGATTCCATCAGCCGCTTGACCTCGCGGTTCTTGCCTTCCTTGAAGCTCACGGTGGCCCAGGCATGGATGCCCTTGGAACGCTCGAGATCGGCGATGACGGGGCCGTATTTGATGCCGTCGACGGTGACGCCTTCGGCGAGCTTGTCGAGCTCGGCCTGCGTCACCTTGCCGAACAGCCGCACGCGGTATTTGCGCGTCCAGCCCGCCGCGGGCAACTCGAGCTGGCGGGCGAGCGCGCCGTCGTTCGTGAGAAGCAGCAGGCCTTCGGAATTGAAGTCGAGCCGCCCGACCGAGACGACGCGGGGCAACGTCTTGGGCAGGTTGGCGAAGACCGTCGGCCGGTCTTTCTCGTCGCGATGCGTCGTGACGAGGCCGGACGGCTTGTGATAGCGCCACAGCCGCGCGGCTTCCGGCTCCGTCAGCGGCTTGCCGTCGACGGATATGGCCTGGTTCTCGGTGGCCCGCGTGCCCTGGGCGGTGACCGTCTCGCCGTCGAGGCTCACCCGCCCGTCGGCGATCATCCGCTCCGCGTCGCGCCGCGAGCAGATGCCCGCCCGGGCGATGATCTTTGCCAGGCGTTCGCCGGCTTGCGTGCTATCGTCGGTCACAGGGAGGTCCGATGGATGACGGGGAAGCCATAGCACTGGCGCTCGCCGAAGCGAAAGCAGCCGGGGCGCGCGGCGAAGTGCCCGTGGGCGCGGTGCTGGTCGCGGAGAACGGGCGGGTGCTCGCGGCGGACGGCAACCGCATCGTCGAGCGCCGCGACCCCACGGCGCATGCCGAAATGCTGGTGCTGCGCGCGGGCGCCACAGCACTCGGCAATGAGCGGCTGACGGGGACGGCGCTCTATGTCTCGCTCGAGCCTTGCGCGATGTGCGCCGGCGCGATGAGCCTTGCGCGCGTCGCAAGGCTGGTATTCGCCGCGGAAGATCCCAAAGGCGGCGCGGTGCTGCACGGGGCGCGGTTTTTCGACCAGCCGACGTGCCATCACAGACCGGTGGTATCGCGCGGCGGTGATGCGCAGGCGGCGGGAGAGATGTTGAAGGAATTTTTTAAGGCGCGGCGATAGCGACCCCATTCGATTGTCATCCCGGCCAAGCGATGCTCTTGCATCGCGCCGAGCCGGGACCCACGGTGACGTTGTCGGAATGGGTCCCGGCTCTCGCTGCGCTCGGCCGGGATGACAACGGGCTTTAACTATTCCAGCGTCGTCTGCTCGATGGCATCGCTGTGTCCCGGCAGCCGCGCCAGAAATCCGTCATGCCCCAGCACCACCCCATCCGGCCGCACATCGCTCACCCCGCGCAGGAACGCGCGCTCGGCGATTGCGTTGGGCAGCACGGGTAGCAGGTGCGTGAACACCAGCAGCTTGGCATGCGCATCATTGGCGATATGGGCAGCGGCGACGGGGCTCGTATGATAGCCCGGAATATCATGCATGATCTTCGCGGCGCGCAGACGCCCCGCCGCGGTCGCCGCATCGCCCAATATGCCGACAAGCTCGGGCGACAATCCCTCATGCACCAGCACATCGCTGCCCGACGCCCGGTGTGCGAGATTCTCGCTGGCGGAGGTGTCGCCGCTGATCGTGATGCTGCGGCCGGCATAGTCGAAGCGATAGCCGTAAGCGGGTTTGACCGGGCCGTGATCGACCAGGATGGACGTGACTTTCAGACCGGCGGTTTCGAGCGCGGTGACATTGGGCTCGATTGGCACGGCGACGAGATCGGCGGCGGCGGGCGGCAGGAACGCGGCGCCGTGATGGGCGGTACGATAACCGGTGTCGAGCGCATAGGCCTCGTTGAATCCGGCGACGACCCGCTCGATGCCCGGCGGGCCATAGACCTTCAGCGGCGCGCGGCGTCCCGCGACCCAGGTCTGCAGGCGCAGCTCGCCCAGCTCCGCGATGTGGTCGGAATGCATGTGCGTGATGAAGACGCCGGCGATCTTCTGCAGCGGCACGCGCCACAGCATCAGGTTGCGCACGGAATCCAGGCCCGTGTCGACCATATAATAAGAATCGCCGGCCGCGATCAGCGTTGACGGCCCGGCGCGGCTGCGGTCGGGCAGCGGCGAACCGGTGCCGACGAGCAGCACGGACAATTCGCCCGGCGCGGCGAGTTGCGCATCGGGCACCGCCATCGTTTGCGCGGCGGCCCTGCGATAGAGCCAGACGTCGACGGCGGGCGACAAGGTCGCGAGCCACGCCGCCGCCCCGAGCGCGACGACGAGGCCGATTGCTATGAACGCCGCGCGCTTCATGTGTGATGCTCCTTGCGGGGTTGCAGCCCGTTCTGTTTGAGCCGCCACAGCAGCACGTCGAGGCGGTCCTGGCCGAAGAACGGCTCGCCCTGGAACACCATGGTCGGCACGCCCCAATGGCCGGCGGCTTCATGCGCCTTCTGGTTTTCCTGGATGATCGCTTCGTATTTTTCCGGCTCGGCGGCGATCTTCGCATCGAGCGCGGTGAGATCGAGCCCGGCGCGCGCGGCGGCTTTCGCCAGATGATCGCCTTCGTTCCAGCCTTCGATCTCGCCCGACCAGATCGTGCGGCTGGTCTCGAACAGG
>DATNNS010000049.1:0-3238 GCA_035601715.1 Rhizomicrobium sp. | reverse complement strand
CAGCATTTGAGGTACCCTTCGGATTTTCCGGCAAGAAGCGGTTGAAGCAGATTCGCCTGTGATCCCGGCCAACGCCGCAGCAACTTTCCCCCGACTCGCATTTTTCTCTGCCCGCTTTATATCGGGCGCGGGAGTCCGGTTGTGGACGAAGCGCTCGCCAACCCGGTCAGGTCCGGAAGGAAGCAGCCGTAACGAATCCGCCTCGGGTCGCGGCCGGGCTCCCACCTTTCCACAAAAATCCGCCAAACCGGCGCGACCGCGCGCTAAGGATTGCTATAGTCGCCAACATGGAAGACGCCGCAGACACATCGCCCGGACTGGGCCTCGACGCGCCGCCCGCGAAAGGCGAGGCGTATCGGGTGCTCGCGCGCAAATACCGCCCGTCCGATTTCACCGGGCTGATCGGGCAGGAGGCGCTGGTGCGCACCCTGTCCAACGCCTTCGCCACCGGGCGCATCGCCCATGCCTTCATGCTCACCGGCGTGCGCGGCGTCGGCAAGACCACGACCGCGCGCATCATCGCCCGCGCGCTCAATTGCATCGGGCCTGACGGCAAGCGCACGGAGCCCACTATCCATCCCTGCGGCGTCTGCGAGCCTTGCGTCGCCATCGCCGAATCGCGCCATGTCGACGTGCAGGAAATGGACGCTGCCTCGCGCACCGGCATCGAGGACATCCGCGAGATCATCGAAGGCGTGCGCTATGCCCCCGCCAGCGCGCGCTACAAGATCTATATCATCGACGAAGTGCACATGCTGTCGAAGAACGCGTTCAACGGCCTGCTCAAGACGCTGGAAGAGCCGCCGCCACATGTGAAGTTCATTTTCGCCACGACCGAAATCCGCAAAGTGCCGGTGACGGTGCTGTCGCGCTGCCAGCGCTTCGACCTGCGCCGGGTGGAGACGCCCGAACTGGTCGCGCATTTGAAGACGATCGCGAAAAAAGAGAAGGTCGCGATCGAGGACGGCGCGCTGGCGCTGATCGCCCGCGCCGCCGAAGGCAGCGTGCGCGATGCGCTGTCCTTGCTCGACCAGGCCATCGCCCATGGCGAAAAGGAAACCATCGACGCCGAAATGGTGCGCGCGATGCTGGGCCTGGCCGACCGCGGCCGCGTCCTCGACCTGTTCGAGAAATTGCTGGGCGGCAAGATCGCCGAGGCGCTCACCGATCTTTCGGAGCTCTACGATCACGGCGCCGATCCGCTCGCGGTGATGCAGGACCTGCTGGAGACGACGCATTTCCTCACGCGCCTGAAAGTGTCGCCCGGCGCCGAGGGCTTCTTCGATGGCGGCAGCGCCGAGGCGCGGCGCGCCGCCGAGATGGCGGCCAAGCTCAGCGTGCCGACGCTGTCCCGAACCTGGCAGATCCTGTTGAAGGGCCTGTTCGAAGTACGCGATGCGACGCGCCCGATCCAGGCGGCCGAAATGGCGCTGATACGCCTGGCCTACGCCGCCGATCTGCCACCGACCGACAAGCTGGTGCGCGATCTGCTCGAAGGCGAGGGCGCGCCGGCGCCGCGTTCGGCTCCCGCGCCGACGACTGGTGGTGGCGTGCGCGCGCAAGCTGTCCGCGCGGGCGACGGCGGCTCGGCCGCCGCGCAACGCGCGCCGGAGCCGACAGCGCATGTGGAAGCCGCGCCGCAACTGCGCACGCTGGAAGACATCGCCGCGCTCGCCTCGCAGAAGGGCGCTTCCGTGCTCAAGGTGCATATCGAAAACGACATGCATCTGGTGCGGATCGAGCCCGGACAGATCGAATTCCGCCCCGGCGCGCGCGCGCCGCGCTCGTTGTCGGGCGACCTCGCGCAGAAGCTCAAGGAATGGACCGGCGCGCGCTGGGTGGTGATGGTGGCGCGCGAAGGCGGGGCGCCCACGCTCGCCGAAGCCAAGCGCGCGATGCAATCGGCCAAGCTCGAAAGCGTGGCGGGCGAGCCGATGGTGCGCGCGGTGCTCGACCGGTTTCCCGGCGCGGAGATCGTGGGCGTGCGCGACCTGGCGGACGATGCCTCGGCGGCGCCGGCGGACGAGTCGTAGTGGCTGCCGGTCCCGAAATCGAGCGCCTGATCCAGCTCCTGGCCAAACTCCCCGGCCTCGGCCCGCGTTCGGCGCGCCGCGCGGCGCTCGCGCTGCTCAAGAAAAAGGAAGCCCTGCTCGAGCCGCTGTCGCTGGCGATGCAGGGTGCGGCGGCGGCGATCACCACCTGCGCGGTGTGCGGCAATCTCGACACCGTCAGCCCCTGCGCGCTTTGCCGCGACCCCCGGCGCGACGACCATCTGCTGTGCGTGGTGGAGGACGTGGCAGACTTGTGGGCGCTGGAGCGGGCCGGCGTGTTCCGCGGGAAATACCATGTGCTGGGCGGCGCGCTGTCGGCGCTCGATGGCGTGACGCCGGACAAGCTCAATTTCGCGCCGCTGCTGACGCGCGTGAAAAACGACGTCGACGAAGTGATCCTCGCGGTCAACGCGACCGTCGAAGGCCAGACCACGGCGCATTACCTGATGGATGCGCTCGGCGCGTCGGGCGTGAAAGTCACGCGGCTGGCCCATGGCGTGCCGGTCGGCGGCGAGCTCGACTATCTCGACGAGGGCACGCTGTCGGCCGCGTTCAAGGCGCGGCGCGCGCCCTAGGGCAGCCCGCGTCCCAGCGTTGCTGAAAAGGCGACGAAGACCAGCGCGCAAAGCGCAATCCAAACGAAACTACGCGCGAGTTGCGATTCTTCGGCGCGGTCCGGCTTTATCAGGTGCGGCAGGAACAGCAATGGGATCGCCGCACCGCCGATTTCGAGCGCGCCCTGGATCGCCGCATGCAGGCGGTCGGGCGCGTAGAACAGCGCCGCGATGACGGACGCAAGGCTTGCCGCCACGAAGGAGAGGTAGAGCAGGTTGCGGGTGCGACCCTGTTCGTTTGCGAACGGGCGCGCTTCCACGGCGACGGCGCGTATTCCAAAGCGATAGAGCACGAGACCCAGCACGAACAGCGCGATGCGCCACGGCCACGCGCCGAACAGGATGCGTGCGACGATGGCATTGTCGCCTTCGCCCGTCACGGCCGAATAGAGCAGATAGCCCGCGGCCCAGAAGATGCTGAATGCCATTGTGAGCAGCAACAGCAGGCGCAGGCGCGGCGAACCGACAGGCAGGACGCGCAAGCCCAGCCAACTCAGCAAGGCCGCTGCAAGATTGCCGAGCGGGCCGGCCGCCGGCAGCCACACGTCATGGACCGAGCAATCGAAATAGACC
>DATNNS010000048.1:0-3616 GCA_035601715.1 Rhizomicrobium sp. | reverse complement strand
CCTCCAAGCATCGTAAGCGCGCACCACGCCGGCCAGGGTATTGCGGTCGGCGATGCCGACGGCGTCGAGCCCGAGCGCCGCCGCCGCCGCCACCAGCTCCTTCGGATGCGAGGCGCCGCGCAGGAACGAGAAGTTCGTCGTGACCGCGATCTCGGCATAGCCGGTCATGGGCCCCTCTGCCGATGCTTGGAGCCGGTCGCGATCTGCGCTATTCTTGTCCCCATGACGCGCTTGACCATCGATCTCGACAAAGAAGCAGACGCACGGTTGCGAAACCTTGCAGAGCAGCGTGGACAGGATGCATCGCGTGTCGTCTCCGATGCGATTGCGCTTTTGGATTCCGTCGAGGCGGGCGATCCGGACATCGCAGAGGATGAACGTCGGTTGAGCGTCTTTGAGCGCACGCAAATGGGCGTTCCGCTGGACGAAGTGAAATCTTGGGTTCGCAGTTGGGGCACGGCGAATGAGCTTCCGCCGCCTTCGCCGCGCAAGATTGAATGATCGTCTTTTCGTCCGACGCGATTGCGGACGCACAACGTCTTTACGAATTCTTGAAACCTGAAAATCCCGACGCGGCCGCGCGCGCCATGGCGGCGATCTGGAGCAAGCTTGAACTGATCGAACAGATGCCGGGGCTCGGCTATCGCACCAGATCGCCCTTTATCCGCCAGACTCGTGTCCAGTTTGGTAAGAGAGGCTATGTCGTGCGCTACACCATTCGCGGTAGCGATACGGCTCTCGTTGTTTTGCGCATCTGGCATGGCCGGGAAACACGGCGGTAAACGGTGATGCGCGGTCATGCGAACAGCCCGTGCACGTACCAGCGCGGATGCTCCATCTCGCGGGCGTAGAGGCCGTCGCGGTAGAGCCAGAAACGGCGGCCGTCTTCGTCCTCGATGCGGTAGTAGTCGCGCGTCGGCTGATGTTCTTGCGTGCGCCACCATTCCATCGCGATGCGCTCGGGACCTTCGGCGCAGGCCACCGCATGCTGTGCGCGGCGCCAGCGGAACCGCAGCGGCGGGCCGGCCGGAATCTCGGCGGTCACTTCGATGGGCTCGGGCCTGGCGAACAGGCGCAGCGGCCGTTGCGGGATTTTCCCGTCGCGCGCGGAATCTTTCATCTTTTGCGCCGGCATGTCCTGCGCCGGAACGGTGACGAACTCGGCTTCTGGAATATGCGTGTCCTGCCGCAGGAAGCGCGCGATACGATGCGCGCCGAAGCGCGCGGCGAGCTTGTCGATCAGGAAGACGACGTCCTGGTCGCTCGCATTGGTGTCGAAGCCGGTGGCGGGGGCTTGGCAACCCTGCGTGCAGCTTGCGCCCAGCCGGATCAGGTCGAAGCCGAAACCGGGATCGAGCGGATCGCTGAGTGCCGCAAGCTTCTCGCGGAACAGGCGCTCGACGATTTTGGGATCGCGCACCGCCTGACCGGTCTCGATGGCGATGCGGCGCATCTGCCCATCGGCGCGGAAGAAACAAGCCTCGATCCGCCGCGCGCCTTCGCCGCGCTTTTCGAGCACGGCGGCGAGACTTGCCGCCAGCGACAGGATCGTGGCCGCGATCACGTCCTGCGTGACGACTGGCTCGGCGAAACTGCGCTCGGCGCGGCAATCGGGTACGGGCGTGCGCGGGCTGATCGGCGCTTCCGCCTTGCCCAGCGTGCAATCGAGCAGGGTCACGAAGGCCGAGCCGAAGCGGGCGGCGAGTTCATGGCGCTGGCGCCCCGCCAGCTGCGCGATGGTCTTGAGACCGGCGCGGCGCAGCGCATGGACGATGCTGTGATCGGCGCCCAGCGCCTCGACCGGCAAGCCCGCGACGGCGCCGGCTTCTGCGCCCGGCATGACGATCGTGCCGTCGGCATATTGGCTGAGCGCACGGGCGGCGGCCGAGGTTCCGGCGAGCGCGAGGCGCACGGCGAATCCCTGTGCTGTGATCGCGTGGCGAATTTCCGCCAGCATCGCGGCCTCGCCGCCGAACAGATGCGTGACGCCGGTGACGTCGAGGAACAAGCCGTGCGGCGGATCGAGCGCGACGAGCGGCGTATAGCGTTCGCACCAGTCGGCGATGCCGGCGAGCAGCTTCGCATCGCTCGTCTCATTGGCGCGGATCACCGCGAGATCGGGAATCATCGCGCGCGAATCCGCCAGCGCCTTGCCGGGCACAAGGCCCAGCGTCGCCGCCTTGCGGTCCACCGCGGTGAGGGTCAGGGCGCCGCCGGTCTTGCCGGCGATCACCAGCGGGCGGTCATCCTTGCGCCCGCGCGCCGTCCAGCGCCGCTTGAGCCGATCGGTCGGCAGGCGCGGCAACCACAACGCGGCGATGCGTCTTTTTGAAAACTCTGTCATCGCAATCCCATTCCATCATCCAGCGCCCCAAAGGCCCGTGCCGGTTGCGCGCGAGTTCCGCGTCGAACAGCGGCTTGCCCCAATCGTCTTCGTCGCCGGGCGGCGAGGCGGCGGCGTGGATCAGCCAGCGCGTCTCCGCCGCGCTGGGCGCGGGCTCGACATTCATGCGCAGCAGGATCGCGGTGACGTTGTGCTTGCCGGCCGCCAGCGTGAGCCTTCGGCTCGCCACGAGATCGAAAATCCTGGGCTCGCCCCACGGCTCGATCACCACCGCGCCGAGTCCCTTGCAATCGAGCGCATCGCCCGCCGCGCGCAACGCGCCTTCAGCGTCAGGCACGCGCAGCATCAACACGCGCGCCGGATCGAGACCCAGTTCGAGCAAGCCGCCGCCGTAGATCTCGCCGGCTTCGAGGGCGGAGAAATCCTGGCGGATCCAGAGCAGCCATTTGTGCTTGGACAAAACGCGGGCGGCGAGGGCGAGGGCGAAACCGCTGGCCGCCGCCTCGTGACCGGCGGCGCCCGCGAACACTTCATGCAGCGCGCCGCGTGCCAGCCCGCCTTTCAGGCAGATATCGGCCGCGGGATATCCCAGGGGCGCGATCCGCTCCGTGGCGGGGCGCTCCAGGCCGTGCTGCACCAGGGAAGCGCGCAAAACCGCCAGTTTCCGGGATATTTCCTCCATCCTGCGCCCATATGTTCATGTTATGTTCTAGTTTGCTCAGGGCAGGAAGCAGAGTCAAGAGCGGCGGGACAGGCGGCAGGCCGCTCATGCTAAGTACGCGCCGCCAATGGCGAAATGGCTCTATAATGGTATCCGCACAGGGAGAATTGAGAATGGACGCGCTGGCGGACAAGCTGCCGGAGGGCACAGCCCATCCGGTTCGCAAGGCGCTGGCAGCGCGGCTGGTGGAGCGCGGCAAGCTGGCGCCGGCTGGCCTCGAGCGGGCCGAACGGCTCGCCATCGAAAGCGGCGAGCCGCTCGAACTGGTGCTGACGCGGCTCGGCCTCACTTCCGAGCGCGACATCGCGGAGACCTTCGCGGCGCTGCTCGAGATTTCCGTCGCGACGCCCAAGGACTATCCCGACGAACCGGTGCTGGAGGATCGCCTCAGCCGGAAATTCCTGCGCGAGGTCCAGCTCATTCCGCTCGACGAGCGCAGCGACGCGCTCGTCATCGCGATGGTCGATCCGCTCAACGATTATGCCGTCGAGGCCGCGCGCTTCGCGGCGGGCAAGCCGGTCATCCGGCTTGTCGCGTTCCCGGCCGATTTC
>DATNNS010000047.1:0-13154 GCA_035601715.1 Rhizomicrobium sp. | reverse complement strand
GCCGCGCCGGACGGCACCGTCGAGGCAGTCTCCATGCCGCAGGCGAAAGGGTTCCTGCTCGGTGTGCAATGGCATCCGGAATGGCGCTGGAAAGATGATAGTGTCAGCCGCGAGATTTTTGCCGCCTTCGGCCGCGCCCTGCGCGCGGCGCAAAGAGACTGACGGTCCAGCGATGGCCATGCGCACGATTCCCCGCTTCGGTTTTCTCGCATTGTCTTTGACGCTCGCCGCTTGCGGCCGCTTCACTGCGCCCGAGCCGGCGCGCACGGCGCCGCCGCCCGCCCCCGCCATTCCCGTTTCCACCGTGTCGGCTTCGGTGTCCGTTCCGATGGACGGGCTGCTGCGCGAGATCAACGCCAAGACCGCGACCGAGCTCGCGCGCGTGAAGGACCAGCCGGCCAATTGCGAAATCGGCAAATGCACGCTCGATCTCGTCGCCACGCGCACCGGCCCGATCACCGGCGCGGCCGAAGGCGGGCATATCGCGCTCACTTTGCCGTTCCACGTCGACGCGCAGATGAAGCTCAAATCGCTGTTCAAGGCCAAGGCGCAGACGACGGCGGAGGGCGAGGCGCATGCGACGACCGTCCTCGCCTTGGGCAACGACTGGCGCGTCACCTCGCACACCCAAGGCTCGGTCGCGGTTTCCAATGCCGAACTGCGCCTCGGTCCGCTGAAAATGAACCTGACCGATTTGCTGAACCACAACGAGCAGCACATGACCGATCCGCTGTTCAAGATGGTCGACAAGCGCGTTCCCGCACTGGTGAAGATCAAGCCTGAGGCCGAGAAATTCTGGGCCAAGGCGTTTGCGCCCATCCGCGTCGGCAAGAAGCCGCAGGCCTGGCTGCTGCTGTCGCCGCAGCGCGTGCTGGTCGCCCAGCCGGTGGCCGCGAACAACACGATCACGGTCGCGCTCGGCGTCGAGGCCCAAGCGCGCGTCGTGCTCGGCGACCGGCCGGTCGATCCGGCCGCCATCCCGCCGCTGCCGGCGCCGGGACGTCTGCGCGGACCTTCCAATCGCTTCTCCTTCGTGGTGCCGGTGACGCTGCCCTTTGACGAGGCCGCGAAACTCGCTTTGGCGCGGCTGCAGAAGAAGCCGCCGCGCATCGCCCGCGCGACGGTGAAATTCGACAAGCTCGAGATTCTGCCCTCGAGCCAGGACGTGATCGTCTCGACGCATTTCTGCGTCGCGCAGAGCTGGGATCCGTTCGGCTGGTTCGATTCCTGCGGCCAGGGCTACTTGCGCGGCCTGCCGCAATTCGATGCGGCGACGGGAATGCTGCGCATCGTCAACGTGCATTACGACGTCGCCACCGAGGGCGCGATTCTGTCGGCGATGAAGTTCCTCGCGGGCGACGAGCTGGGCAAGGCGCTGCAACAGAATCTCGTCTTTAATGTCTCGGGCGATCTCGCCAAGTTCGACGACGAAGTGCGCACCGCGCTCGCCAAGCCGCAAGGCAAGAGCGTGCAGATTTACGGCACCGTCGAAAACTTCGGCACGCCTACGCTCACCTGGACCGCCACCGGCTTCCTCGCGACATTCCCGGCGCAAGGCACAGTCAGCGCCGATCTGAATCTCAATGAGATCGACAAATAGCGGCTTGACACGACGTAAGTTGTAGCTTACCGTTAGCTATGGCTTACGGAAATGCACTCGCAGCCCTCTCCGACCCAACCCGCAGGCGGGTTTTCGAGCGCTTGCGGGGCGGCGGCTTGCCGGTCAACCGGATCGCGCAAGGCTTGCCGGTCAGCCGGCCGGCGGTATCGCAGCATCTGAAAATCCTGAAGGAGGCCGGGCTGGTGCGCGAGGAACGCGACGGCACGCGCCGCATCTATGAGATCGATCCGAAGGGGCTGGGCGCCTTACGCGCCTGGCTCGACCAGTTCTGGGACCAGGCGCTGGACGCGTTCCGCGCCGAAGTCGAACGCGACGACAAAAAAGGAAAACCGAAATGAACGCGCCATTGAAAATCACGCCCGCGCCGGTGCGCAAATCCATCCGCGTGAACGCGCCGCAAGCCAAGGCCTTCGAGACCTTCACCGCACGGATCGACGCGTGGTGGCCGCGCGGCCATCATGTCGGCGCCTCGCCGCTGAAGAAAGTGATCATCGAACCGTTCGTCGGCGGCCGCTGGTATCATCTCAGCGAGAACGGCAGCGAAGGCGTCACCGGCATCGTGCGCGTCTGGCAGCCGTCGTCGCGCGTCGTGCTGAGCTGGCGGCTCAACGCGAAATTCGAATATGACGACGACATGCACAGCGAAGTGGACGTGACCTTCACGCCGGACGGCGCCGATGCCACGCGCGTCGATCTCGAACACCGCATCACCGCCGTCGATGCCGATGCGCTGCGTGCCGCGGTCGACGCGCCGGGCGGCTGGACCGGGATCCTGGCGGCGTTCGCGCAGAGCGCCGAATCCTGAGGAGCGTCGATCATGGCCTCGCGAATCCCCCGGCTGCTGCTCGCCATTGCCGCTTTGCTGATGCTGTTCGCCGCCGTCATGCATGCCTTGGCCTATCGCAAGGCGGATGCGGCGGTGGCGGTATCGAACCTCGCGGCGTTCTTCGGCGCCAGCTTGCGAACGTTCTGGCTCAACGATTCCGCCGTCACGGCGATCGTCGCGGCGATCTGCATTCTGCTCGTCGTCCGGCCGCAGGCGGCATCGCGCGCCGTTATCCTGCTGCTCGCGCTGATCCCGGCCACCATCGGTGTGCTGCTCTACATCTTCCTCGGCAACTTCTTCGCCGCGCCGTTCATGCTCGTCGTCGCGGCCCTCGTCTTCGCGGCCGGATTGTCCTGGCCCAAAACAGCGGCACAGATATCATGAGCCTGCACGCCTTCCCGCCTAGCCGGTGGGCGGGAAGGCGCTATGGCCTGGACCAGGACAACGGCGATCCAGGGTTGACGCGACGCGTCCGCGGCGCATGCTAGGGTGGGCTCCGGGAGCATTTCGATGATCACCGTCTATGCGTCGTACAATTTCCCGCCACAGGTCAAAGGCCTGGTGCGCGATCTGCGCGTGCTCTGGGCGCTGGAAGAACTGAACTTGCCCTACAAGATCCACTGGATGGATTTCGCCAAGCGCGAGCACCGCGAGGCGCCCAACCGGCTGATCAATCCGTTCGGCAAGATTCCGTCGCTGGAAAACGGCGCGCTGCACCTGTTCGAATCCGCGGCCATCGCGCTTTATCTTTACGAGAACGCCGGCAAGGCGCCGCAGGACGCCCATGCCCGCGCCGAATTGAACCAATGGTGCTTCGCCGCCCTCAACACCGTCGAGCCGGTGTTCTTCGAGATCGCGCGCTGGAACGCGTTCTGGAACGACAGGCCGGGCCGCGAGTGGCGCTATCCCGAACTGCTCGATTTCGCGGCCGAGCGGCTCGACGATTTGCAGCGCGCGCTGGGCGACAAGCCCTATCTGCTGGGCAGCGAATTCGGCCCCGCCGATATCCTGATGACCACGGTGCTCGATTTCTGCAAGGATTTGCCGGCGATCTTCGAGAAGCATGCCGGCATCCGCGCCTATCGCGAGCGCTGCCACGGCCGGGCGGCCTACAAACGCGCCCTCGCCAAGCACGGCGAAGGCCCGGCGGCCAATGCGGCGTGAGATCGGGATAGCCAGTTTCCGACTTCCAACTCTTCGTGGAAATCGGTTCACTACAAACCGGCAATAAGCATGTAGACTAATTCGACCATGACCCGGAAATTCGCCCTGCTCATTCTCTGCGCCCGCATCGGCTTCAATCCCTAGCCGGTTGCTTGCTGCTTACGAGCAACGCAACGCAATTTGGGGATCGTCATGACCGGCACACACAATCAGACCAAGCATTGGCAGGCGCTCGACGCCGCCCATCACGTTCATCCGTTCAGCGACACCGCCGCGCTCAACAAGGAAGGCGTGCGCGTCATCACCAGAGCCGACGGGATTTATCTGTGGGATTCCGAAGGCAACAAGATCATCGACGCGATGGCGGGATTGTGGTGCGTGCAGGTCGGCTACGGCAACAAGGCGCTGGCCGCTGCCGGCTGCGAGGCGCTGAACACGCTTCCCTATTACAACCACTTCTTCAAGACGACGAATCCCTACACCGTGGAGCTCGCCGCCAAGCTGGCCGGGCTGCTGCCCGACGGCCACGACCATGTGCTGTTCGCCAATTCCGGATCGGAAGCGAATGATACCGCGCTCAAGCTGATCCGTTACTACTGGAACTTGAAGAAGAAGCCGGCGAAGAAGATTCACCTGTCGCGCGATTACGCCTATCACGGCGTGACCTTCGCCGCGGCGTCGCTGTCGGGGCTGACGCCGATGCATCCGCAATGGGACCTGCCGCTGCCCGGATTCGAGAAAGTGCCGACGCCATACTGGTTCGGCGCCAAAGCCGCCGGCTACGGCGATATCGGCGCCGACGAATTCGGCATGCTGATCGCGGCAAAACTCGAAGAGAAGATCCTGGAACTCGGCGCGGACCGCGTTGCCTCGTTCTCCGCCGAGCCGATCCAGGGCGCGGGCGGAGTGATTTTTCCGCCGGCGAGCTATTGGCCCGAAGTGCAGCGCATCTGCCGCAAATACGACGTGCTGCTGCATCTGGACGAAGTGATCACCGGATTCGGGCGCACCGGCGAATGGTTCGGCGCCGATACGTTCGCCATCGCGGCCGACATCATGACCATGGCCAAGGGCCTGTCCTCCGGCTACCAGCCGATCTCCGCGATCTCACTGGGCGAGCGGATGGCGACGACGATCCTCCATGCCAATGAGGAACTGGTGCATGGCTACACCTATTCGGGTCATCCGGTGGCGAGCGCGGTGGCGCTGAAGAATCTGGAAGTCATGGAGACGCTGGGGCTCGTGCCGCGCGTGAAAAACGTCATCGGCCCGTACTTCGCGCGCGCGCTGCACAAAGCGTTCGACGATCATCCGCTGGTGGGCGAGGTGCGCACGCTCGGCCTGCTCGGCGCCATCGAGCTCGTGGCGGACAAGAAGCAGCGCGCGTTCTTTCCCGAAATCGGAACCGTCGGCACGCTGTGCCGTAACTATTGCTTCGGCTCGGGGCTGATCAGCCGCGCCATCCGCGACACCATGGTGCTGAGCCCGCCGCTCACCGTCAGCGAGGCGGAGATCGACGAGATCGTCACCCGGCTCAAAGCCGCCATCGACCGCACGGCGAAGGATTTGAAAAAATCGTGACGCCGCTTCGCCTGCTCAGCGTCAGCGTCGGCAAGCCGCGCATCATCGGCGCGGTCCATGGCGAGCCGGTGGTGTCAGGCATCGCCAAGCATCCGGTGACCGACGACATCGTGCAGGTAAGCGCCACCAGCATCACTGGCGACGCGCAGGCCGACCTCACGGTGCATGGCGGAGCCGACAAGGCGGTCTACGTCTATCCGTCGGATCATTGGCCGTGGTGGAAGGAAGAGCACGGCCTGCCCTGCGCGCCCGCGACGTTCGGCGAAAATCTCACGCTGCACGGCGCCGATGAAACGCAAATCCATATCGGCGATCGTTTTCGCTGGGGCGATGTCGTGATCGAGGTGAGCCAGCCGCGCGGCCCCTGCTACAAGCTCGCCTTCCACGCGCGCGCCGATGCGCCGGCGTTGATGACGCTTTCCGGGCGCTGCGGCTGGTATTGTCGCGTGCTCGCACCGGGCAATGCGCCGTCTCACGGCACGCTCGAGCGTGTTCACAAAAGCGAGAGCCCCAGCGTGCGCGACGCGTTCTTCGCCGCCTACAATCCGAGGGCCGCGCAGGCCCTGCGCAAGGCGGTTCACGATGCACCGGCCTTGGCGGAAGACTGGCGTTTTGCGGTCGCCCGGCGGCTCGCGACGGCCCCCGATTCGAACTTTTAAGATGTGTCAAAAAGACCACTGTCACTAAGGAAATTTAATTATAAGCCCGGTCGAAGAAAATTCTTGCAAGCTGTGGCTTTCGTGCATAGTTTTGTCCTCGGAGAGACGAATACCGACCAGCAGGCACTGCCCCCCCCGCTCGCACGCTGGTTGTCGTCTTTCCGAGGTGTCGGTTCATCCCCTCCCGACACCCGCGCGTAACGGCGCATATGACGCCCGGTCAGCCCCCTGACCGGGCGTCTCTTTTTGTGGGCTATCAAAGGCTTGTCGGGCGTTCTTGCGGCGCAGCGTGAGATTGACCCGGCCGCCGCCCGGCACCAGTGCCGAACTCCCCGCCATCACCCGGTCGATGCCGTGGAACGCGAGCCGCGCCGGCCCGCCGAACACCAGCACATCGCCCGAGCGCAATCTGAGGCTGCTGGTCGGACCTTTGCGGCGCGTCCCGCCGATCCGAAACAGCGCCTCATCGCCCAGCGAGACCGACAGCACCGGCGCATCGAGCGCTTCCTCGTTGCGATCCTGATGCAACCCCATGCGGGCGCCGGCGCGGTAGAGATTGACCAGGCAGCATTCCGGCGGCGCGGGATAGCGCGCGAACTCGTCCCACAGCGCGAGCAGCGCGCGTGGAATCGCGGGCCACGGTCTATCCGTATACGGATGATGCGGGCCGTAGCGATAGCCCGCTTGATCCGAGATCCAGCCGAGCGGGCCGAAATTGGTTTCCTCAACCGAGAACGGCTTTCCGGATTTCGGCATAACCGGGCGATAGAACGGCGCATCCTGCGCGAGACGGAAAACCTCCGCGACGAGTTCGCTTTGCGCCGCCGCATCCAGCGCGCCGGACCACAGCGTCACGCCGTCCATGACAGCGAGCTTCGCGGCCATGTTCAGAGTCCGGGCGCGGTGCCGGGCTTGTCGTAAAGCCCGCGAAAAGAATCGCCCAACCCCTGCGCCCCGAGCCAGGTCTTCAATTTCTCGGGCGTGTAGTCTTCGCGCAGCCACTGCGCGAGCGGCCGTCCGCCCGCGCCGTCGCGCGCGAAGGTCAGAAACGGCTTCAGCCAGCGCTGATGTTTCTTGGGCCGGTGCAGATAGGGCCAGGCGGCGAATTGCGCGAGCGCCTCATCGAATGCGCCCCAGCCCTTGCGGTGCACGATGTAGAGCGCGGCCGCAAAGCTCGAACGATCCTGCCCGCCCGAGCATTTGAGCAGCAGTGGTTTGGCGCTCGCCTCGAACGCCGCCAGCAGGTTTAGCAGCATCTGCTGCGTCGGGAGCCGGCGTGAATTGAGCATGACGTCGATGTGGGCGACGCCAAGCCGTTCGCAAACGCGTTTCTCATAGCGCCACCAGCCGAACTTCGCATTCGGCCCGCGCAGGTTGATCACGCTCGCGATGCCGCGCCCTTTGAGGAACGGCCCGAGAAATCCCGCATAGGCCTGCGCGCTGCGCGCCGCCTCGCCGGGCACGATCCAGTGGAAATTGTAGAGAATGTCGGGGAGCGATCGCATGATGCTTTCTGGGTGTTCATTGCGCCGCGGTCAAGGCGCGGCGATCCGCTTCGTCATGCGCATCATCGGCACCGCGGGGCCCGATTTCGTCGCCTGCGCGAAGCCTTCGACATCGTCATAGCCGCAAGCGCGATAAAGCGGCAGGCCGGACATGGTGGCGACGAGTTCGACGCGGGCGAAGCCCGCGCGCGTCGCGGCCGCCTCGCACAGCACCAGTATCAGCCGCCCGATGCCGCGCCGCGCGAAAGCGGGATGGGTGTACATCGCGCGCACCCGCGCCGCATCGGTCGCCGGATCGAGCAGCCGCGCATCGCGCCCGGGCGAATGATCGCCGCCGAAATGCGTCGCCCGCCTCGACCAGCCGCCGCAGCCGGCGAGGACGTCGTCGCATTCGACGATGAAATAGGTCCCGTCCTCGATCAGTTGCGTGTCGAGCCCCATGATCTCGAACGAGGCTTCGACCTGCGCGAGCGTGAGATGCGCCGGCAGTAACTCGCCGATCGCCGCGTTCATCAGCGCTGAGAGCGCGGGAATATCGGCGGACGTCGCGAGGCGATGGGAGAACGCATTCATTGCGGCACCGGGAATCGCTTGCGACGTTATCATCGCTGAAGCGCCACGAAAACGCGGCCGATCAGGGACAGATGACATGATCCGCAAACTGAAATCCGGCGAATACCGCCTCTATTCGCGCAAGCTCAACCCCAAAACCGGCAAACGCCGCAACCTCGGGACGTTCAAAAGCCGCGCGGCGGCGGAGAAGCATGAGAAAGCGGTGCAGTATTTCAAACGGTTGGGGTGACGTCGAAGCTCAAGGAAACGTCTGATATCGTGAAGGTGCTGGAAGATTGGAAGGCCGCACAATGAAACATATTCTATTTGCGATAATTGTCTCTTCCGCCGCTGCGCCTGCCTCGGCTGATACAGTTATTGAATACGGATGCGCCGTGCTGGCGACAAGATCGAGCGGAAAAATCGAACGGATTCTTCCCGAAACGAAAGTCCTTGAACCGACTCAATCGCTTCCTTCGTTCTCGATCACGCTGCCGCCGGGATACAGCGACGCAGGCGTTCAATGCTCTCGATCCGATCTGGTACCGGCAGAGAATGATTGGAAGGTCGTAAGGGCGGGCTATCCGCTTTTCATTACGGAAAAGGCAACTGGCAACACCATAACCATCGAACTCCTCAACGGTCAGTTTGCCGTGGAATTCCCCGAAGCGTCCAAGCCCGCTGCAGATCAGCTCACCCGTCTGCAGGCTCGCATCGATCAGTTGCAGACTTCGATGCAGGCCGCTGATTTTCCAGCGGCGGTCAAAAAGTGACTCCTTCGCCAGCGTATGGTCACCGGCGAGCCGCCTGCCTTGATTCCGGGGCGCTTGTCAGTATATTGCGCGGCTTCCGCCGGGCATCTGCCCGCGCGGAACCGAACGTTTTCAAGGACTTAGGACCATGTTCGCGGTTATCCGCACCGGCGGGAAGCAGTATAAAGTGGCGAAGGACGACGTTCTCGTCATCGAGAAGGTCGCCGGCGACGTGGGCCACAAGCTCAAGCTCGCCGACGTGCTGATGCTGGGCGGCGACAAGCCGAAGCATGGCGCGCCGCTCGTTGCCGGCGCCTCGGTCTCGGCCGAGATCCTCGAGCATGGCAAGGGCGAGAAAGTCATCGCCTTCAAGAAGAAGCGCCGCAAGAACACGCATCGCAAGCGCGGCCATCGCCAGTCTTTCACCAAGATCAAGATCACGGCGATCTCGGGCGGCGAGAAGAAGGAGCACACCCATGGCGCATAAGAAAGCCGGCGGCTCCTCGCGCAACGGGCGCGACAGCGCGGGCCAGCGGCTCGGCGTGAAGCTTTTCGGCGGCCAGAAGATCGTGGCCGGCAATGTCATCGTGCGCCAGCGCGGCACCAAGTTCTATGCCGGCGAAAATGTCGGCATGGGCACGGACCACACGCTGTTCGCCAAGACCGACGGCCACGTCCAATACCGTTCGGGCTTCAAGCGCCGCACCTTCGTGTCGGTTGTCGCGGCGAATGCGCCGGCGAAGGACGCGGGCTAAACAGGCGGTCTCAAAACGGACCGCCACTCTATCGGCGGTCATCGAAGCGAGGGAAGATGGTCCGCCATCTTCCCTTTTTTATTCCCTCGGCCAAAGAGGGGACTGTGTCATGTCGAAATGCGTGCTGGAGACGGAAAGATTGCTGCTGCGGCATCCCGAGGAGAGCGATGTCGACGCCATCGTGCCGCTGATCGGCGAATGGGAGGTTGCGAAGAATCTCGGCCGCGTGCCACATCCCTATTCAAGGAGCGATGCGCAAGCTTACATCGCCAAGGCGGCCGAAGGCCGCGCCAGGGGCTCGGATTTCAATTTCGCGATCACGCGCAAATCCGACGGCGCGTTGCTGGGCACTTGCGGCGTGCATCTGCGCGAGGCGGGGCATTTCGAGTTCGGCTATTGGCTGGGCAAGCCGTATTGGCGGCAGGGCTATGCCACGGAAAGCGCGCGCCGGCTGGCGAGTTTCGGCTTCCGCGAGCTCAAGATCGACCGCCTGGTGGCCGGCTGGTTCCACGACAACCCCGCTTCCGGGCGGGTTCTGGCCAAGCTCGGCTGCGCGCCGACCGGGGCCGAGCAGCGCAATTGCCTGGCCCGCGGCCACACAGTGTATTGTCACATCATGACGCTGACCCGCGAAAGCTTCGCGCAAAGGAAAGCCGCATGAGACAGCCAAGAACGATTCACGCAAAGCCGCAAAGCCGCAAAGATTCGCGGCCGGGGTCCGCGGGATTGCCAAGCCTTCGCGGCTTCGCGCCTTCGCGGCTTCGCGTGCAACTTTTCCTTGGAACGACGCGATGAAATTTCTCGATATCGCCAAAGTCCATATCGCGAGCGGCGCGGGCGGCAATGGCTGCGTCGCGTTCCGCCGCGAGAAGTTCATCGAATATGGCGGGCCGTGGGGCGGCAATGGCGGGCGCGGCGGCGATGTCTGGGCCGAGGCGGTGGAGAATCTCAACACGCTGATCGACTACCGCTATCAGCAGCACATCCACGCCAAGAACGGCGAAGGCGGCATGGGCAAGGAGATGAGCGGCGCCAACGGCAACGACGCGATCATCCGCGTTCCCGTCGGCACCGAGATCTACGAAGACGATGGGGAGACGCCGATCGCCGATCTCGCGCATCCCGGCGACAGGGTGAAATTGCTCAAGGGCGGCAATGGCGGTTTCGGCAACGCCCATTTCAAGAGTGCCACCAACCAGGCGCCGCGCCACGCCAATCCCGGCCAGCCGGGCGAGGAGAAGGCGATCATCCTGCGCCTCAAGCTGATCGCCGATGTCGGGCTGATCGGATTGCCCAATGCGGGCAAGTCGACATTTCTCGCACGGGTCTCCGCCGCGCGGCCCAAGATCGCCGACTATCCGTTCACCACGCTCAATCCCCAGCTCGGCATGGTGCGCATCGACACCACCGATTTCGTGCTTGCCGACCTGCCGGGACTGATCGAGGGCGCCCATGAAGGCGCCGGACTCGGCGACCGGTTCCTCGGCCATGCCGAGCGCTGCGGCGCGATCCTGCATCTCGTCGACGGCACGCAGAGCGGCATCGTCGCCGCCTACAAGACCATCCGCGGCGAGCTCGTCGCGTACGGCCACGGTCTCAGCGAAAAGCCGGAAGTGCTGGTGCTCAACAAGATCGACGCGATCCCGAAAGCCGCGCTGGCCAAGAAACGCGCGTCGCTGGAAAAGGCGAGCGGCGTGCCGGTGTTTCTGATGTCGAGCGTTTCGGGCGACGGCGTCAACGACGTGTTGCGCGCGCTCGCCAAGCTGATCGGCACGCGCCGCACCGGCGAGAAGACGCGCGGCGCCGCGGCGCGCGGCTGGTCGCCGTGAGACCCACCCGCCCCTTGTGGGCGGGTCGAAAAATGCGCAGCATTTTTCGGGGCGGGGGCCCCTCCCCGAAATTTGCGCCGCTGCGCTCCGCAAATTGTCGACCCTCCCACAAGTGGGTAAGATTTCCACATGAAACGCCACACCACCCACTGGCTCAAGCCGCCGGGTCCGGTTTCGGCCGGCCTCAAGATCGGATTGCTCGGCGGCTCGTTCAATCCCGCGCATGACGGCCATCTGCATATCAGCGAAGTGGCGCTCAAGCGGCTGGGGCTCGATTATGTGTGGTGGCTGGTGACGCCGCAGAATCCGCTCAAGTCGCGCGTCGGCATGGCGCCGCTGCGCGAGCGGCTGGCGTTCGCCGCCGACAGGTTCGAGCAGCATCCACGCATCGTGGTGGTGGACGTCGAGACCACGCTCGGCACGCGCTACACCATCGACACGCTGACCGCCCTGCGCCGCCGTTTCCCGCAAGTGAACTTCGTCTGGCTGATGGGCACCGACAATCTGTCGAGCTTCCGCCGCTGGAAGCGCTGGACCGATATTGCCGCGTCCATGCCCATCGCGGTGGTGATGCGTCCCGGCTCGACGCTGGCGCCGCTGCATGCCAAGGCGGTGCAGCGTTTCGCCTGCGCGCGGCGCGATCACGCGCGGCTCTCCAGCCTGGCCCGCGCCACGCCGCCCTGCCTGATCCTGCTCGACGGCAAGCGCAGCGGCGCCAGCGCCACCGCCATTCGCGCGGCGAGCCGCCGCGACGAGGCCTTTGTCGGCATCCTTCCGGCGTGATAGAACGACCCCGCAATCCCAGGAACGTGCCCTCCGGCGGAATTCGACAGTCATCCGGCACGTTTCTTCAGAGCGTGAACGGAGTACGCAACATTACGACCCGCAAAGCCAAGGCACCCGCCGCGAAAAAGACGTCCGCGCGCAAACCTGCAGCAGCCAAGACCGCCAGGCGCGAAACCGAGACGACGCTGTTGACGCGCATCCTCACCTCGCTCGACGACGACAAGGCCGAAGAGATCGTGACCATCGATCTCAAGGGCCGCTCGTCGCTCAGCGATATTGTCGTCGTGGCCAACGGCCGCTCGTCGCGCCATGTCGCCTCGATCGCCGAGCATCTGGCGCGGCGGCTGAAGGAAGCGGGCTACGGCACGCGTCCGGTCGATGGCGCGGGTCAGGGCGACTGGGCGCTGGTCGATGCGGGCGATGTGATCGTGCATGTTTTCCGCCCCGAAGTGCGCGCCTATTACGATCTCGAAGGCATGTGGAGCGTCGAAGAGCCCAAGCACCGCAAGGCGCTTTGATGCGGCTTCTGGTTCTCGCCGTCGGCAACGCGCGCGGCACGCCGGAAGGCGCGCTGACGGAGGACTATTGCGGCCGCGCCCGCGCCTTCGGCAAGCGCTACGGATTCACCTCCGTCGCGGTCGAGGAGATCGGCGTTTCCAAATTGCGCGAGGCCCGCGCCCGGCTTGCCGCCGAAGGCGAACGCCTCGCCGAACGCATCCCCGCCGGCGCCCAGGTCATCCTGCTCGACGCCAAGGGCAAGGGCATGACAAGCGAGGACTTCGCCGAGACCTTGGGCGCGATGCGCGATGCCGGGGCGCGCGACCTCGTGTTCCTGATCGGCGGCCCGGATGGAATGGTTCTTCCGACAAGCGTCAAGCCGAGCCGGAGCCTGGCGTTCGGCGCGCAGGTCTGGCCGCACCTGCTGGTCCGCGCGATGCTCGCCGAACAGATCTACCGCGCCATCACCATTCTCGGCGGGCATCCCTATCATCGGGGCTGACGGCAGGAAAAAGATTCACGCAAAGCCGCGAAGAAAAGAAGCCGCTAAGTTCTCTAAATTCGTCACGGCCGGGCCCGCGCGGCTTTGCCGCGCAATTCACGTTTTGGCGTGCGAAGCACGCCGG
>DATNNS010000046.1:0-4461 GCA_035601715.1 Rhizomicrobium sp. | reverse complement strand
CGTAGTCGATGCTGCCTAGCCGCGCGCCGTCCTGCGGAAACTCAAGGTCATCGTAATCGACGACCAGCGGCTTCACTTTGGCGAGCTTCAGCGTCTCGCGCGCGACATTGGCGAATTCGCGGTCGGTGATCAGCACCTTGGCTTCGCCGTGATCCAGGATGAAGGCGAGCCCGACCGCGTCGAGTCGCGTGTTGAGCGCGTTGAGCACGCCGCCCGCCATCGCCACGCCGTAATGGGCCTCCAGCATCGGCGGCGTGTTGGCAAGCATGCAGGCCACCGTGTCGCCCTTGCGGATGCCGCGGCTTGCGAGCGCGGAGGCGAGCCGCCGGCTGCGCTCGTAGAACTGCGCGTAAGTGAAACGCTGCGCGCCGTGGATGATGGCGATGCGCTCGGGGAACGTGCTCGCCGCGCGCTCCAGGAAGGTGAGCGGCGTCAGCGGCTGGTAGTTCGCAGCGTTGCGGTCCAGATCACTGTCGTAAGGGCCGCGAGACAGCGCCGGCTTCAGCCGCGGCGCGGGCCTCGGCGTCACGCCGCGGCGTGCGGTCGTCTTGCGCGCCCGCCGCGGCGCGGGCCGGGGCGCCGGCTTTGGCACGCGCTTGGCCTTCGCAATCGCCTTGCGCTTGCCCATTTTCCTGGGAGCGGCTTTCTTGCGCCGGGGCGTGGGTTTGTTGCGCTTGCGCGATGCCATGCGATCTCTTCTTGAGGGCTCGCGCGAAAGTTAATGAAGGATGCTGTAAGCGGCAAGCGCGCCATGGACGCGCCGCTGTCGCATTGCTAGGAAGGCG
Source organism: Rhizomicrobium sp. (assembly GCA_035601715.1). Lineage (GTDB taxonomy): Bacteria > Pseudomonadota > Alphaproteobacteria > Micropepsales > Micropepsaceae > Rhizomicrobium. The sequence goes on along the minus strand of DATNNS010000046.1, from coordinate 3,676 downwards.
CCGGAGTTGCCGGAAACCGATATGACAGACGGTATCGCAAGCACGGGCTGGAACCCGCTGCGCAAGCTTTATGCATGGGTGATGCGTCACGCCGAAGGGCCGAACGCCTGGTGGGTGCTGGCCGCGCTGTCTTTCGCGGAAAGCTCATTCTTCCCCATGCCGCCCGACGTGCTGATGATTCCGATGATCCTGGCCGACCGCAAGCGCGCCTTCGTCATCGCGGGCTGGACGGCGCTGTGGTCGGTGATCGGCGGACTGCTCGGCTATGCCATCGGCTCGCTGCTTTATCACACCGTGGGCCATTGGCTGATCCAGGTCTACGGCATGGGCCCGGACATCGAGAGCTTCCGCGCCGCCTTCAAGAGATACGGACCGCTGATCGTGCTGCAGGGCCTGACGCCGATCCCCTACAAGATCGTGACCATCGCCTCGGGCGTGGCCGGGCTGTATCTGCCGCTGTTCGTGGCGCTGTCGGCGGTCACCCGCGGCTTCCGCTTCACCATCGTGGCAGCGCTGCTCTACTGGTTCGGCGATCCGGTACGCGTCTTCCTGGAGAAATATCTCGAGCTGCTGGTGTTGGGTGTGCTCGTCATCATCGTGCTGGGCTATATCGCGGCGCGGCACATGTTCTGACCGGCTTTTGCCGCATATCCGCCTTGCTTTGACTTGATGCTCCGCGCGCGTTAGCCACGGCTGCGTCATGCGTAAGCAAATCCTCTCGATCGGGGCGATCCTGCTCTCGGTGCTCATCTTCCTGATGGGCAGCGGGCTGCTCGGCACCGTGCTGCCGGTGCGGGCGCATCTCGCGGGCTTCTCCGACGTCGTCATCGGGCTGATCGGCTCGGCCTATTTCACGGGCTTCGTGCTGGGCTGCTTCATCGGCCCGCGGCTTTTGGAGCGCGTCGGTCACAGCCGCACCTTCGCGGTGGCGGCGGGGCTGGCGGCGGTGACGCCGCTGATCCAGTCGCTGGTCGTCAACGAAGCGGTGTGGATCCTCGTGCGCGCGGTGTTCGGCTTCGCCTGCGCCAACCTCTACATGGTGATCGAAAGCTGGCTCAACGACCGTGCCACCAACGAAACCCGCGGCCGCGTCTTCTCGCTCTATCTCACGGTCAATTTCACCGGCCTGATCGTCGGCCAGGCCCTGTTCGCGGTCGGACGGCCGAGCTCCTATTCGCTGTTCAGCCTGTCGGCGATCTTCTATGCACTGTGCCTGATTCCCGTGGGCCTCACGCGCCTGCCGCAGCCCAAGCCGGCGGCGGTGCCGGTGCTGCGGCCGTGGCGCATGTTCAAGGTCTCTCCGGTCGGCGTTGCCGGCTGCATCGCGGTCGGATTGGGCAACGGCGCGATATGGACGCTGGCGCCGATCTACGCCCACGACCATCATCTCACCAAAGGCCTGCTCGCCGCCTTCATGTGCGCCTTCGCGATCGGCGGTGCGGTGGTGCAATTGCCGCTCGGGCGGCTGTCAGACCATATGGACCGGCGCATCATCATCGCCGCGGTGGCGCTGCTCGCGGCCGGCGCCGGCCTCGCGCTGGCGCAATATGGCGGGCGCGGTCCCGTCTTCGCGCTCAGCCTGGTCGCGCTCTTCGGCATGGTGACCTTGCCGATGTATGGCTTGTCGGTGGCGCATGCCAACGACCGGTTGCCGCGCGAGATGTTCGTCGAAGCGTCGGCGACGCTGCTGATGATCAATGCGCTCGCCTCGATCGCCGGGCCGACCATCGCAGCCCTGATCATCGCGCGCGAAGGCACCGCGTCTCTCTTTGTCTACACGGCCGCGATCCAGACGGGTTTGGCGTTGTTCGCGATCTGGCGCATCGCCACCAAGGAACGCCTGATCGGCGAGAACCACGAGCGCTTCGAGCCGATGCTGCAGCAGACCTCGCCCGGCGCGCTGGAACTAGACCCGCGCGGGCCGGAGCATGTGGAGGGGGCGACGTAGCCCCCGAAAAATTCATCCCGATCAGGGACCAAATTTAGTCGGCGGTCTCGTTGAGGGCCTCGTCGGCGAATTCCGGGCGTTCCGGTTCGGGCGGCTGCTCGGTGCCGGCTTCCATGCCGACAGTCTCCGCGATCGGCTTGAGCGTTTCGCCTTTCTTGGCGGCGCGCTTGAGCGCGCGCTCGCGCTTGACGTTGGCGCGGCTGACGGCGAGGTCGAGCTCGAGCTGCGAACACAGGCCGAGCGTCACCGGATCGACCGCCTTGATATTGGTCGCGTTCCAGTGCGAGCGCTCGCGGATCTTCTGGATCGTGGCTTTCGTCGTGCCGATCAGCTTGACGATGTCGGCGTCGGTGAATTCGGGATGGTTGCGTAAAATCCAATACACCGCGTCGGGCTTGTCCTGGCGCTTGGAGACGGGGGTGTAGCGCGGCGCCTTCTTCTGCTTGATCGACGGCATCTTGTGCTTGGGCGGCGCCATCTTGAGGCGCTTCTTGGGGTCGGCCTCGGCCTCCTCGATCTGCTCGCGGCTGAGCTGGCCCGAGGTCACCGGGTCCTGGCCCTTGATGCCCTTGGCGACGTCCTCGTCGGCGATGCCCTTCACTTCGAGGGGATGCAGCCCGCAGAAATCGGCGATCTGCTCGAAGGTGAGCGAGGTGTTGTCCACCAGCCAGACGGCGGTGGCCTTGGGCATCAGAGGCTTCTGTTCGACGGCCATGGCTTTTCCCTTTCCCGGGCGAGGCTGTCCGCCCCGTCCCTTCGCTCGAGCGTTAACGATTTCGAGGAAGGCGGGTGTTTTAGCGGGGAAGGGGCGGCGAGGGAAGGGGTATTTGGGCCTCGGAAGTGCAGGTATTCCAGCGCCGCGGCCCAGAATATCAAACAAAAAGGTTGTCGCCCCCGGTGAGCGCGCCGTCGCGCCCTCACATTATCAGCAAAATCTTCCCCACATGCTCGCTGCCCTTCATCCGGGCATGGGCGGCCTGGGCTTCGGCGAGCGGGTAGGTCCGGTCCACCACCGGCTTGATCTTTCCCGCCGCGATCAGCGGCCACACTTCGCGCAACAACGCGTCGCGGATGGCGCCTTTCTCGTCGGGCGTGCGGCCGCGCAGGGTTGTCGCCAGAAGCGACAGGCGTTTCATCAGCATGGGGGCGAAATTCACATTGGCCTGCATGCCGCTCATATAGGCGATGTTGACGATGCGGCCCCAAAGCGCGGCCGCGCTCATATTGCGCTGGACGTAGTCGCCGCCGACCATGTCGAGGATCACGTCCACGCCTTTGCCGCCGGTCTCTTTCTTGACGGCGTCGACGAAATCCTCTTCGCGGTAGTCGATGGCGCGCGCAGCACCCAGTTTCTCGCAAGCCGCGCATTTGTCTTTCGAGCCGGCCGTTGTGAACACCGTGTGTCCTCGCGCGGCGCAAAGCTGAATGGCGCAGGTGCCGATGCCGCTGGAGCCACCATGAATCAGCACGCTTTCGCCAGGCGCCAGCCGCGCGGTATCCATCAGATTTGTCCAGACCGTGAAATGCACTTCGGGCAATGCCGCGCTCTGCATCAGTTCGACGCCGCGCGGAACCGGCAGCAGGCATTTGGCCGACGCCGCCGCGTATTGCGCATAGCCGCCGCCGGGGATCAGCGCGCAGATCGCGTCTCCGATCTTCCAGCCGTCGACACCGGCGCCCAGCTCCGCGATTGTGCCAGAGACTTCCATGCCCAGCGTATCCGGCGCG
>DATNNS010000045.1:0-2782 GCA_035601715.1 Rhizomicrobium sp. | reverse complement strand
GCCCGGCGGGATACGAAAATGTGCGATCCGCAGATGCGCGATGCCGGCCGCCGGCGCGAATTCGGACGCGAAGCCGAAATCCTCCGGCGAATCCGGAGGCGCGGCCGGCGCCTCCAGCTCGTGCCGGCTCCTGATGAAGTCGGGACGCTTGCGGCTCATTTCTTCTTCCGTGGCACAAAAGGCTCCGTGGCGTCGCTTTCCGCGAAGCCCAGAAATTTCCAGGTCTTCAGCATATGCGGCGGAAGCGGCGCCGTCACGCGCAGGCGGCCGCCGTCGGGATGGGCGATGTCGATGCTGCGCGCGTGCAGGTGCAGCCGATCGGCGATCTCGCCGCGGCCGCGCGATGCCGCGCCACCATATTTGAAATCGCCGACGATGGGCGTCTCCAGGCTCGCCAGATGTACGCGGATCTGGTGGGTGCGGCCGGTCACGGGCTTGGCCGCGACCCAGGCGAATTCCTGGCCGGCATGATCGATCACCGCATAATCCGTGATCGCGAATTTCGCGTCTTCCGCGTCGCGCGCGACGCCGACCATCTTCTCGTCGCCGCTGCCCCCCTGCTTGGCGAGCGCGAGCTTGATCGAGCCGCGATGCGGCTGCGGCACGCCCTTGGTCAGCGCCCAATAGATTTTCGACGCGTCGCGCTCGGCCAGAGAACGCGAAAGCTTTGCCGCCGCCGGAACCGTGCGCGCGATCACCAGCACGCCGGATGTGTCGCGGTCGAGACGATGCACCAGTCGCGGCCGCTGCTTCTTGCCGAAGGTCAGAAGATCGAGCAGCCCGTCGATATGCTCGGTCAGGCCGGAACCGCCCTGCGTCGCCAGGCCCGACGGCTTGTTGAGAACCAGCACGGAGGAATCCTGATGGATCACAAGGCTTTCCGCGAATGTCCTCGCCTGCTCACCGGCCTGTGGATGCTTGGGTTGTGAATATGTGGATTTTTCGCCGGCCGTCCTGTGGACGCTTTCCACTTGCGGCGGCAGGCGAAGGCTTTGGCCTGTGGATATGCGGTCGCCCGCCTTGGCGCGCTTGCCGTCGAGCCGCACCTGGCCGGTTCGAAGCAATTTCTCCAGCGCGCCGTGACCGAGCGCCGGATAATGCCGCTTGAACCAGCGGTCGAGACGGATGCCGTCGTCGTCGCTGCCGATGTCCGCGGTCTCGGCGCTCATCCTAGATCGCGCGCACGATCCAGAGGCCTGCGAACAGCGCCACGACCGAGAGGATCGCGGAGCCGGCCATATAGGCCGCCGCGCTCGCATAGGCGCCGCGCTGGATGAGCAGCACGCTGTCGAGCGAGAAGGTCGAGAAGGTGGTGTAGCCGCCAAGGATGCCGACGGTGAGGAAGGCGCGCAATTCCGGCGACAGGCTGAGCTTGAGCGCACCAAGCTCGACGATCACGCCCATCAGGAAACCGCCCGAGATATTTACGACGAAAATGCCCCAGGGAAACCCCGGCCACGCCGCGGACTGCACCGCGCTCGCGACGCCGTAGCGCGCCAGCGATCCGATCGCGCCGCCCAGCGCGATGGCGAGAAGGAGAGTCCATGGCATCAGATCACCTTCCAAGGATTGATCAAACCGATGTTCGTATCGGAGAAATGCCGCGTGTTGCCTGTCGCCAGCCGGGCACCGCGCGAGATCGCGATTCCAGCGATTTGCGTATCGGAAGCGCCAACCACTACGCCGCCTCGCTTTCGCGTGCCATACAAATCGGACGCGGCCCTTGCGGCGATGTCGTCGAAGGGTATGACTCGGCTCCCGAGCGTGGCGATTGCGCGTTCAAGCGCAGTCGCCAATTCTTGTTTCTTGTGTCCGGCATCAAGCTTCTCGATTCCGGACATCGCCTCGAACAGCGATATCGCATTCATGTGCAGATCGCCGCGTGACTGAAAATTCAGCCACGAAAAGACTTCCGGCTCGCGCTCAAGCCGCATGACGGCGGAAAGGACGTCAGTGTCCAAAATGATCATTCGTCAAAATCTACGGCACGCACAGGCTCGTTCCGGAAATTCGGAATTTCAAATTCCGGCGGCACCTTGCCGGCGAATATTTCCATGAGCTGGGTGCCCAGGCCTTTTTCGTGACCAGTCCGGCGCGTTCTTTTCCGCACTACTGCAGTCGCGGAACGCAAAATCTCCCGCACCTCGCCTTCGAGGCTGCGACCGTGTTTGACGGCGCGCTGCTTGAGGCGGCGCTTCACGCTTTCTTCCAAATCGCGAACAACAAGCTGGGCCATGAACATATCTCCAGAGTGATATCATCGTATCATACAGATGATATCATTTCAATCCTCACCCTGCCCCCGCTTCGCCCTGAGCTTTGCCCAATAATCCAGCCGCTTGGCAATCTCGCGTTCGAAGCCGGTTTCCTTGGGAGTATAGAACTGCTGGCGTTCCATGCCGTCGGGGAAATAGTTCTGGCCGGAAAAACCCTCCTCCGCCTCATGGTCGTATTCATAGCCCTTTCCGTAGCCCAGATTCTTCATCAGCTTGGTCGGCGCGTTGAGGATGTGCGCGGGCGGCATCAGCGAGCCGTGTTCGCCGGCCGAACGCATCGCGGCGCCATGCGCCTTGTAGACCGCGTTCGATTTCGGCGCGCTGGCGAGATAGAGCACGCATTGCACCAGCGCGATCTCGCCTTCGGGACTGCCAAGGAAATCATAGACGTCCTTCGCCGCAATCGCCTGGACCACGGCCTGCGGATCGGCGAGGCCTATATCCTCGACGCTCGCGCGCACCAGGCGCCGCGCGATATAGAGCGGCTGCTCGCCGCCGGCTAGCAT
>DATNNS010000044.1:0-13553 GCA_035601715.1 Rhizomicrobium sp. | reverse complement strand
CGCGCCGTCGTGCTCCCAGACATCGAGCACCACGGGGTCGACGACGAACAACACGACCACGTCGACGTCGTCGGGCTACACCGGCGACAGCACCAATACGAGCTCATCGTCGTCGTCGAACACCACGGACGGCTCGCAAAGCTGCAGCAACAAAAACGGCAAGACGACCTGCACCTATACCCAAACGGTCGTGACGACGACCGTCGTGACGACCGTCACGAAAACCGGCGCGGCGCCCTTCAACCACGCCTGGATCGTGAACGACCACAGCACCTGGGACGGCTGCATCATGGACCGCACCCAGGATAACGACGTCAGCAATATCGCGCCGTCGGGCACGTCGACCGATTTCCCGGCGGAGAACGCGCAATCCTGTCCGCCCGGCACGGTCTCGCCGCTGAGCTACGACTGGACCACGCTGAACAGCGCGGTCAATGCGATGACGGCGCAAGGCTCGACCAACCAGCCGATCGGGCTGGCCTGGGGCTGGCAGGCGCAGACCTCGGGCGATCCGATGGATCCGTCCACGCTGCCGTCCTACACCTCGCAGGTCATCATCATCCTCAGCGACGGGCTGAACACGCAGGATCGCTGGTATGGCGACGGTTCCGACCAGAGCACATCGGTCGACGCCCGCATGAATGCGGTCTGCGCCAACGCCAAGGCCGCAGGCTTCATCATCTATGCGGTGTTCGTCGATCTCAACGGGACGCAGGGCAATTCGACCGTGCTGCAGAATTGCGCCACCGATGCGAGCCACTATTTCGACCTGACCACCTCGGGCGCGATCATCACCACCTTCAACCAGATCGCGACGCAGATCACCCAGCTACGCGTGGCGAAGTAGCGCCACGCGTCTTTCTCCACTTTGCCGGGAAGCAGACGGGCGATTGCCTGGCGCGGCCTATGCCGTCGCGGGCTCGGCGGTAAAGGATGGCCCGGTCGTGCGGCTCGCGGCGGCCACGATGCGGTCGGCGGTGACAATCGCAAGCAGGGTGACGGCGCCGCCGCCGATCAGATCGATCAGGTGATGGCCGCCATGGATGGGCGTGGCGACGAGCACAATCACATTGAGCGCCAGCGCCAGCCAGCGCAGCACCGGCACGTGGCGCGCATACCAGATCAGCACCAGCGCCTGCACGGTATGATAAGAAGGAAAGCCGATGATGCCGCGCAATTCCTTGGGCGTGATGAGTCCGGGACCGTCCTTCAGCATCCGCACCAGATCGTGGCCGTAGGAATTGTCGAGCGCCAGCCCGAGCTTGCGCGAAACATCCGCCGGCAGGTCGAAGACGGAGAAGGCGCCGAACGACGGCGCGACGGTCCACACCGCGACCGCGACAAGCGCGCCGATGGCGAGCGCCAGGCACAGCCCATAGATGTCCGCGCCGCGTTGCTGCCAGCCCAGGACCAGGATCAGCACCACGATCTGCGGCATCACGGAAAGATAAGCGAAGCCGAGAAAGGCGGTCGCCGTCGTATGCTCGGACGCCAGCCGCATCGCGCTCGGCCAATCGAAGCCGAGTGCGCGATCGATGCCGGCGAGCGCCACATCGATGCGCGGGCCCGCGACGGTGAGCGCGAGATAGCTGAGCAGACAGCAGCCGGCGGAGAAGACGATCAGGAAGGCAGAGGCCGCGAGCATCGCGCTCAATGCTGCCTCGCGCCGCACATGCCCGTAGAACCAGGCAGCGCCCGCCAGCGGCGGCACCAGTATCAGCAGCAGCGCGTAGCTCGCCGCATCGATGGCGAAGTGGCCCGCGATCGTCCAGACGATATCGACGCCGGCGATCGCGGCGCCTATCGCAAACAGGATCCGGTTCAGGATGGCAGATGGGGCGTCGCTTCCGGCGGGAAGCGCGCCGGAACGCAAGCTCACTGCGACGATCCGCCGGGCGCGACCGTGCTCGCGGATTTCACGCCCAGGTCCTCATGCGTCTGGATCGCGCCATGAGTATCGTCGAAATAGGTCTTGACGTCGCCGGGCACGGGCTGGGTTTCGCAATGCGCCTTGGTGCAGGTGTAGTTGTATTGCGCCGGTCCGCGATTGAGCGTGACCATGCCGACGCGACGGCCGAAGACGGTGATGTGCTGGTTGGAGACTTCGCGGCCGTCGGCGCCCAGCGCGATCAGGTTGGTCTCGCCGAACGTCTTGCCGAGCACGAAGGCGTGGCGCGAGTCGATCATGTTGACGTCGGCGATCGTCGAATTGCCCATATAGACGGTCGCGACCGGCCGGTTGAACTCGACCACGCGGACTTCATCCATCGGCACGGAAACGTCGGCGGCGAAAGCGGGCGCGGCAAGCGTGCCGAGCAACAGGACAGACAGGAGCGTGCGGCGCATGGCGGCGATCCTTTCGCGTTACTGCGAGCAAACTAGGCCCGCGCCCGTAAAAGAAGCTTTAAGGAAAGGCGCGCGAACTGATGCGCGGCTCGCGCGCGGCGAAACCCGGCGGCGCCGGCGCAAACGCGCGAAACAGGATCGTTTTTCCCTCGCATGGTAAACGAATCGTGGAACTTAACGCTCAACCTTTCGCCGAGAACCCGTTTTTGCGCCGCTGTGAGACACATCGCAGCCTTGCCGCCACTTCCATTTAAGCCCGCATTAATTGTCCAGGGCGTAGTGTGGGCCCGTTGTCCTCGCAATGGCCGCTAATCAGATCGGTGCGTGCTGGACGTCCTAGGGTGTCAATCAAGCGGAGGTAGCTATGAAGAATCTTATTTCTCGTTTTGTGCGCGACGAATCGGGCGCGACGGCCATCGAATACGGCCTGATCGCGGCCGGCATCGCGGTCGTGATTATCGCGGCCGTGCAGCTCGTCGGTACGAATCTGTCGTCCACGTTCCAGACAGTCGCCACCGCGGTGAAGTAATTCATCGCCGGCGCTCTGCTGAGCGGATCACACGCGGCGGCCGCCTCACAGGGCGGCCGTTCGCACATCTGAAGGGTTGCGATGTTCGCGGAAATTCTTGTCGTGGCGATGTTTCCCGCCCTTCTGGTCGCGGCCGCGTGCTGGGACGTCGCCAGCTTCACGATTCCGAATTTCATTCCGGTTTGCCTGCTGGCGGTGTTCGCGCTGGCCGCGCTCGCGGCCGGGATGCCGCCGGGCATGGCCGGGATGCATATCCTGGCCGGCTTCGTCGGACTGGCCGCGGGCTTCACGCTCTTTGCACTGGGCCTCATCGGCGGCGGCGACGCCAAGCTGTTCGCCTGCGTCGCGCTTGCCTTCGGCATAGGCGATCTTCTTCCTTATGCGGTCGTCGCTTCTGTCTTCGGCGGCGGCTTGACGCTCGCGCTGCTCGCCGCGCGCAAGATCCCGCTGCCGCGCCTGCTCGCGGCGCAAGGCTGGATCATGCGGCTGCATGACGACCGTCAGGGCATTCCCTACGGCGTCGCGCTCGCGCTGGGCGCGCTCGTTCTGCTACCGCATACAGAATTCTTCCGCCTGGCAACCGGCGGTTAACTCTGGGATCGGGTCAGCATCTCGTTAAGCAATTTCTAAAGGGTTGTGTGGTCGGATCACATCCAAAGGAGCCGATCTCATGAACACTTCGCGCGCACTCGTCGTTGGCGGTGCAGTCGCCGCCGCAATCGTGGTGGCTCTTCTCGTCCGCAGCCTTCTGGGCGGCGGCACGCCGGAAGTGAAGGCGGCCCTTCCGCCGCCGGTCGCGACCAGCGAGGTTCTCGTCGCTTCCAACGATCTGACGCCGGGCCGTCCGCTCGCGAACGGCGACGTGCGCTGGCAGAGCTGGCCGAAATCCGCCGTCGATTCCAGTTTCATCACGCGCGAAGAAACGCCGGACATGAACAGCTTCGTCACCGGCGCCGTCGTGCGCGCGCCGCTTGTGGCAGGCGAGCCGGTCACCACGGCGAAAGTCGTGCATTCCGACAGCGCCGGCTTCATGGCCGCGACGCTCGCGCCGGGCATGCGCGCGCTGTCGATCGGCATCTCGACGGAAAGCGGCGCCGGCGGATTCATCCTGCCCAACGATCGCGTCGACGTGCTGATGACGCAGCAGGCGGGCGAAAGCGCACATCACTTCCATGCCCGCACCGTGCTCGGCAATGTGCGCGTGCTCGCGGTCGATCAGACGTTCAAGGAAGACAAGGATCAGAAGGTCGTTCTCGCCAAGACGGCGACGCTCGAGGTCACGCCGCAGGAAGCCGAGCTCGTGGAGAAGGCGCAAGCCTCCGGAACGATTTCGCTCTCGTTGCGCCCGCTCACCGACGGCAACGCCAAAGCGATTGCCGACCGCTCGACCGCGCAATCCGGCACCGATGTTTCCGTCATTCGTTACGGCGTCGCGCATTCCAGCGACCAGAAGGAGTAAGGCCTGTCATGCGCAAGCGCATCCTCGCAGCCGCGCTGATCGCGGCCACAGCGTTCGCCGCACCGGCGCTCGCGCACCAGAGCGTGCCGCGCACGGCCGACGGCTCGCGCGTGATCACGGTCGCCACCCGCACCGACTCGCAGGCCAGTCAGCGCATCACGCTGGCGCTCAACAAGGCCGCCATCGTCCAGCTCGATACCGACGCGCGCGACGTGCTGGTCTCCAATCCGGACATGGTCGACGCGGTGGTGCGCACGCCGCGCCGCATTTTCCTGCTCGCCCAGAAGATCGGCCAGACCAACGCGTTCTTCTTCGACGCCGCCGGCCATCAGATTCTCTCACTCGACATCCGCGTCGAGCGCGACGTCGCCGATCTCGCCAGCATGATTCACGCCGACGTCTCCGATTCCAACGTGCGCGTCGCGGCGCTGAACGACAACATCGTGCTCACCGGCTCGGTCGCCAACGCCAAGGACTCGTCGATGGCGCAGGACCTCGCGTCGCGCTTCGTCGGCGACCCGGCCAAGGTCGTCAACATGCTCAAGGTCGAAGCCCATGAGCAGGTGATGCTCAAGGTGCGCGTCGCCGAAGTGCAGCGCACGATCGCCAAGCAGCTCGGCGTCAATCTGGCTTCCGCCGCCATCGTCAGCGGCGTCCCGATCGCGCTGTCGACGTCCAATCCCTACGGCCTGCTCGGCCGCGCGCTGTCGGACCTGTCCGGCGGCCAGGTGGGGCAGGTCTGCACTTCCGGCGCCAATCCGCTCGCCGGCGGCACCTGCACCATCGGCCCCAACAATCTGCAAGGCGCGCTCAATGCGCTGGAGACCGTCGGCCTCGTCCACACGCTGGCCGAACCGAACCTGACGGCGGTGTCCGGCGAAACCGCCAAATTCCTCGCCGGCGGCGAATTCCCCGTTCCCGTCAGCCGCGACCAGTTCGGCAACGTCGTCGTCGACTTCAAGCAGTTCGGCGTCGGCCTCTCGTTCACGCCGGTCGTGCTGTCGGAGAACCGCATCTCGCTGCAGATCTCCACCGAGGTGAGCGAGCTCACAAACGAAGGCGCGTTCCTGCAGCAGGCCACCACCACGACCGATCCGACCACCGGCCAGTCGGTGACCGCGGCCGGCCTCGCCGTGCCGGCGCTGTCGGTGCGCCGCGCCGAGACCACGGTCGAATTGCCGTCCGGCGGCAGCTTCGCGATCGCGGGCCTTCTGCAGCACACCACCAAGCAGGAGATCGACGCGTTTCCGGGATTGAAGGACATGCCCGTCTTGGGCGCGCTGTTCCGCAGCCGCGACTTCCAGAACGACGAAACCGAACTCGTCGTGGTGGTGAGCACCTATCTCGTGACGCCCACCAGCGAAAAGAAAATCGCGTTGCCGACCGACGGTTTCGTGCCCGCCGCCGATGTCGACACGATTCTGATGGGACGGCTCAACACCGTCTACAAGCATGAGCCCGCGGCGATGAGCGCCCCGGGCGGCGGCGGCAATGTCGGCTTTATCGTCGAGTAAAGGAAACGCCATGATCCCGAAAAATTTCCTGCGTTTTTCGTCTCTGGCGGCGGTGCTGCTGGCGGGAAGCTGTGCAGCGCCGTTCAACGCCACCGACGGCCTCGTCGCCTCCGGCGTCGCCAATCATCCGATCACGGTCGAGCCCACTTCGCAGGTCCTCTCCGTCGCGTTCGCCGGTCCGGCGTCCGGTCTTGCGCCGCAGGACGAGCAGAAGATCGACGGTTTCGTCGCCGACTTTATGACCCGCGGCAACGGCGCGATCAGCATTTCCGTGCCGCAGGGCCCGGGCTCCGCCGACACCATCACCTGGTTCGGCGAGCATTTCGCCGAGATGGGCGTGCCGCGCTCGCGCATCCTGGTCGGTCAGCATGACGGCGGCGGCGTCGAGATCAGCTACATCGCCTATGTCGCCCATACCGACGAATGCGGCGACTGGTCGGCCAATGCCGGCGACACCGCCTCCAACCTGCCGATGCCGAATTTCGGCTGCTCGGTGCAGCACAACATCGCCGCGATGGTCGCCGATCCGCGCGATCTGGTGGCGCCGCGCACGATGAGCCCGGCCGACGCCAACCGCCGCGAGACGGTGATGGGCAAATACGAGAAGGGTGAAATCACCCAGGCGGACAAGAACAAGACCGACAAGATCAACGAGCAGTCGGGCGCCGAAACGGACGTCGGTAAGTAGGCAACGCACATGACAAACCTGCAAGCACCAGACAGTGACGCCTTCGGCGCCGCGCCGCACGAGCGGCCGGTGCCGCGCATTTCCATCCAGGCGTTCTGCGAATTTCCCGATACCGGCGCCGCCCTTCAGCGCGCCGCGGCCGACCGCCGGCTCGCCAAGGCCCATGTCACCGTGCAGCTCGGCGGCCTGCAGGCCGCCGTCGATCATCATAGCGGCGGCATCGCGCCCAATCTTCTGATCGTGGAAACGCGTCTGCAGGGCAAGGCCGCGGTCGAGGAGATCGACCGTCTCGCCGAAGTCTGCGATCCCTCGACGAAAGTGATCGTGGTCGGCCGCGTCAACGACGTGGAGCTCTATCGCGAATTGATGCGCCGCGGCGTCAGCGAATACATGGTCGCGCCGCTCAACCCGCTGCATCTGATCGAAGTCATTTCGGGGCTCTACCTCAATCCCGACGCGGCGCCCATCGGCAAGGTCGTGGCCTTCGTTGGCGCGCGCGGCGGCGTCGGGTCCTCGACGCTGGCGCACAATGTCGGCTGGTGCATCGCCGAGCGGCTGCATGTGAACACCGCCATCGTCGATCTCGATCTCGCCTTCGGCACCACCGGTCTCGATTTCAACGAGGAGCCCGGCCAGGGCGTCGCCGACGCGCTGCAGGCGCCCGAGCGGCTGGACGACGTGTTGCTCGAACGCCTGCTGCTCAAATCCGGCGAGCATCTGTCGCTGTTCACCGCGCCGGCCACCATCGAGCGCACGCTCGACGCCGATGTCGCGGCCTATGAGGCGGTGATCGACGCGGTGCGCCAGATGACGCCCTGCGTGATCGTGGACCTGCCGCATATCTGGACGCCCTGGGTGAAGCAGACCCTGCTCGGCGCCGACGACATCGCCGTCGTCGCGACGCCGGATCTGGCCTCCTTGCGCAATGCCAAGGGCATTATCGACATGCTCAAGCAGGCCCGGCCCAACGATGCGCCGCCCAAGCTGGTGCTCAACCAGGTCGGCGTGCCCAAGCGCCCGGAAATTCCGGTCAAGGATTTCGCCGAGACCATGGGCATCGAGCCTTCGATGATCGTGCCCTTCGATCCGGCCCTGTTCGGCGCCGCCGCCAACAACGGCCAGATGCTGGTCGAGATGCAGCCGCGTTCGCAGGTTTCCGAAGCGGTGCTGCGCATGGCCGCGATGCTCACCGGCCGCGCGGCGCAGGCCGACGAGAAGGGAACGCTGCCGTTCCTGTCGTTCCTCAAAGGCAAGAAGCGGGCATAGACATGTTCGGCAAACGCTCCGCGACGTCCGAAGCGCCGCGCCCGGCCGCACCGCCGCGCGTCGAGCCGGCCGCCGCCAGCACCCCGCCGCCGCCCGTCGCCGCGGAGACTGCACCGGCCGTTCCGGCGCCGGGCTCGCAGCCGATGCGCGCGCAGCAGGCGCCTGTCGCCAATTCCAAGAACGCGCCCAAGGCGATCGTGGATTCGCGGTCCGACGACTACTACCAGATCAAAACGACGATCTTCAACGCGCTGATCGACACCATCGATCTGGCGCAGCTCGCTCAGCTCGATCCGGAATCGGCACGCGAGGAAATCCGCGACATCGTCAACGAGATCATCTCGATCAAGGCGGTGGTGATGTCCATCGCCGAGCAGGAACACCTGCTTCAGGACATCTGCAACGACGTGCTCGGCTACGGCCCGCTCGAGCCGCTGCTCGCGCGCGACGATATTGCCGACATCATGGTCAACGGCGCGGGCCGCGTCTTCATCGAAGTCGCGGGCAAAGTGCAGCTCACCAACATCCGTTTCCGCGACAATGCGCAGCTGATGAACATCTGCCAGCGCATCGTCAGCCAGGTCGGCCGCCGCGTCGACGAAAGCTCGCCGATCTGCGACGCGCGTCTGCTCGACGGCTCCCGCGTCAACGTCATCGCGCCGCCGCTCGCGCTCGACGGTCCCACGCTCACCATCCGAAAATTCCGCAAGGACAAGCTCACGCTCGACGACCTGGTGCGCTTCGGCTCGATCTCGCCGGCCGGCGCGCGCGTCTTGGGCGTCATCGGCCGCTCGCGCTGCAACGTGCTGATCTCCGGCGGCACCGGCTCGGGCAAGACCACGCTGCTGAACTGCATGACCGCCTATATCGACGTCGACGAGCGCGTCATCACCTGCGAGGACGCGGCCGAATTGCAGCTCCAGCAGCCCCATGTCGTGCGCCTGGAAACCCGTCCGCCGAACCTCGAAGGCTCAGGCCAGATCACCATGCGCGATCTGGTCAGGAACTGTCTGCGTATGCGCCCGGAACGCATCATCGTCGGCGAAGTGCGCGGACCCGAAGCGTTCGATCTGCTGCAGGCGATGAACACCGGCCATGACGGCTCGATGGGCACGCTCCACGCCAACTCTCCGCGCGAGGCCATGTCGCGTCTGGAATCGATGATCACCATGGGCGGCTTCGCGCTGCCGATGAAGACCATCCGCGAGATGATCGTCGCCTCGATCGACGTCATCATCCAGGCCGAGCGTATCCGCGACGGATCGCGCCGCATCACCAAGATCACCGAAGTGATCGGCAGCGAAGGCGACGTCGTCATCACCCAGGATCTCATGACCTATGAGATGGAGGGCGAGGACGAAACCGGCCGCATCAAGGGCAAGCATCTGGGCACCGGCATCGTGCGCCCGAATTTCTGGGAGCGCGCGCGCTATTTCGGCATGGACCGCGAGCTCGCCGAGGCGCTCGACGCGTTGCAGGAATAGGCGCGCGATGAGCCCCACGCTTCTCTATGCATTGACCGGGATTTTCTTCGTGCTGGCGGTCGGCGGCGCGGCCTTCGCTTTTGTCGGCGGCTCGGGCGGCGCCTCCAAGAAGCGCCTGGCGACGGCGACGCGCGCGCAGGGCGCCGGCGCGGCCGGCCGCAACGCTACCGACGCCAACGCGCAGCGGCGCAAGAACGTGTCGGCGCTGCTCAAGGATCTGGAAAAGCAGCAGGCCGAGACCAAGCAGCGTCCCACCCTGCGCCGCCGCCTCGAGCAGGCCGGTCTTTCGATCTCGCCGCGCACGTTCTGGCTGATCTGCGCCACCGCGGCTCTTGTCGCCATCGGCGTCTGCCTTCTGACCCATCAGGCGTGGTTCGCCACGATCGCGGCCGCCTTCGTCATCGGGCTCGGCCTGCCGCGCTGGGTGCTGTCGTTCCTGCGCAAGCGCCGGGTGAAGGCGTTCACCGCCGAATTCGCCAACGCCATCGACGTCATCGTGCGCAGCGTGCGCTCGGGCCTGCCGACCAACGAGGCGCTCAAGATCATCGCCCATGAATCGCCCAATCCGGTGGGCGGAGAATTCTCCAAGCTGGTCGAGGGCCTGAAGGTCGGCGTCTCGCTCGACCAGGGACTCAAGCGCATGTTCGAGAGCATGCCCACCGCGGAAGTCAGCTTCTTCGGCATCGTGATGACCATCCAGCAGAAGTCGGGCGGCAATCTGTCCGAGGCGCTCTCCAACCTGTCCGGCGTGCTGCGCGACCGCAAGCGCCTGCAGGGCAAGATCAAGGCGATGTCGTCGGAGGCCAAGGCCTCGGCGATGATCATCGGCTCGCTGCCGCCGGTGGTGATGGGCCTCGTCTGGATGTCGACGCCCAGCTACATCGATTCGCTGTTCACCGAGCGCATGGGCAACCTGATGCTGGTGGGCTGCGCGGTGTGGATGTCGGTGGGCATCTTCGTGATGAAGAAGATGATCGACTTCAAGCATTGAGGATTTCATGAGCGGGCTCGACATCGGTTTTCTCAATGTGCTGTTCGACCGCAACTTCGTCGTCACCGCGGTGACGGCGATCCTGGCGTTCGCCACCATCGTGACGCTCGGCCTGCCGCTGCTCGCGCGCAACCAGCTCGGCCAGCGCATGAAAGCGGTGTCGGAGCGGCGCGAGGAATTGCGCGCCCGCCACCACGCCCAGTTCGCCAAGCGCGCCTCGCTGCGGCCCGCGCCCGTCACCTTCATGAAGCAGACGGTCGACCGGCTGAAGCTCTCCAACCTGCTGCAGTCGCCCGACACGCGAGACAAGCTGAGCCAGGCCGGCTATCGCGGCCAGGCGCCGCTCGTCGCCTTCATGTTCTTCCGCTTTGTGATGCCGTTCATCGTCTTCGCCGCGGCGCTGGTCTATCTGTTCGTGATCACGCATTTCCACTGGAGCGGGCTGATGAAGTTCGGCGCCGCGCTCGGCGGCGCGCTGGTCGGTTTCTATCTGCCCGACCTGTTCGTCTCCAACCGCATCCAGAAGCGCCAGCAATCGGTGATGCAGGCCTTCCCTGATGCGCTCGACCTGATGCTGATCTGCGTGGAATCGGGCATGTCGATCGAATCCTCGTTCACCCGCGTCGCCACCGAGATCGGCCAGCAATCGGTCGAACTCGCCGAGGAGCTGGGACTGACGACCGCCGAACTCTCCTATCTGCCCGACCGGCGCGTCGCGTTTGAAAATCTCGCCAAGCGCACCGGCCACACCGGCGTCAAGGCGGTGGCCGCCGCCCTCAATCAGGCGGAGAAATACGGCACGCCGCTGGGTCAGGCGCTGCGCGTCGCGGCCCAGGAAAACCGCGAGATGCGCATGCAGGAAGCGGAGAAGAAAGCCGCCTCCTTGCCCGCCAAGCTCACCGTGCCGATGATCCTGTTCTTCCTGCCCTGCCTGTTCGTCGTGATCCTGGGCCCGGCCGTGATGAAAGTGATGACGACGTTCTACAGTCATTGAGAGCGGGCGCGCGCTTGCGGCGTGCCGCTCTCCCCCAAATCAATAATTCGGTTTTACTGGAAGCAGAAAGCAAAATGGCCCGCTCGCGCGGGCCATTGCGACTTGAGAAACGCTGACTGTTATTTCGTGTCGGCCGCCGTGCGCAGAACCGGGGCGCCGGTCTTGTCGGCAAGCACGGTGGTGTGAGACAGCTTGCGCGGCGCGTGGCTGGCGGCCGCGACTTTCGGCTTCACCGGACCGGCGAGCGGATCGAACGGTACTTTCTCCATCACGACGTTGGGATTGGACGCCGGCGCGGTCTTGCCCGCGTCGGCCAGGGCGACGGTCGCGACCACGCTCTTGGGCGCGGCGGTGGCGATCGCCTGTGGCTTCGGCGCCGCGGCGCGCGGGGCCTGCTGCGGCGGCGTCATCTGGGCGGTGACCACCGGATGGGCGGCGGTTTTGCGGGCCTCGAGCTCCGCGACCATCGCGGCATTGTTGGCGATCTTGGGGTTGGTGGCGCCCGCGGCCGCGGCCTGGGCGAACTTGGCCTGCGCGCCGGCAAGATCGCCGGCCAGCATCCGCGACATGCCGTAATTGTTCAGCACCGTGGGCTCGCCCGGCTTCAGCGCCAGCGCATGTTCATAGGCGTCGCGCGCATCGGTGGAATTGTTGGTCTCGTCATAGGCGACGCCGAGCGCGGAATAGAGCGTCCAGTCATTGGTCTGCAGCTCGACGGCGCGCTTGAGGAACGCCACCGCGTCTTCGGCGCGGCCTTCCTGGGCCAGGACCTTGCCGTATTCGCCCACCACGCGCGCGTCGTCGGGTGCCACCAGCATCAGCTGGCTGAGCGCGGAGGCCGCTTCCTTGAAATGGCCTTGGCGGCGCAGATCCTGCGCGCGGGCCACTTCGCCGGTGAGATCGGTCGGCATCTTCGCGGTTGCGGCGGCGGAATCGGAATCGGAGCCGGCGAGCGACGCACCGCTCCAGAAGGCGCAAAGCGCGATGACGGCAGTGCCGGCGAGCAGACGGTTCATGGACGTAACCCTTCAAGGATCGGTGCGCGCAGCATGGCCGCTCAGCAGTCAACAAACCCTTAAGTATGATCGTAAGAGTCCATGAAAACGGGGCTTTTCCGGCGGCGTCCAAATCTTGACGCAATAAAATGCTCCTATCCTGAAGAGATGAATCGGCGCGGTTTCACGGCACTGGCGATCGGGAGCGTTCTGACGCTCGCCGCCGTCGTCGCCGCCACCGCCCCGGGTCCGGCCCAGACCGCGCGTTTATCGTTCGTTATCGATACGGGCCCGACCGGCGGCACCTATTTCCCCATCGGCGAGGCGATCGCCGGGATCGTCAGCCATCCCCCAGGCATCGTGCGCTGCGACGTGGCCGACGCCTGCGGTCCGCTGGGCCTGATCGCCTCGGCGCGTTCGAGCGCGGGGACCATCGCCAATGTGCTGGACGTGAACAGCCGCCGCGCCGATGCGGCCCTCGCCCAATCCGATGTCGTGGCCGACGCCATCGCCGGCAAAGGCGCGTTCAAGACCAAGCAAACCCATATCCGCCTGATGGCCGACCTGTTTCCCGAAGAGGTGCATCTGGTCGCCGCCAAAGCGGCGCACATCCGCGGCGTCGCCGATCTCAAGGGCAAGCGGGTGTCCATCGGCGATGCGTCGTCCGGCACGATCGTGACGGCGCATGCCGTGCTCGCCGCCTGGCGCCTGCCCGAAACGAAACTGAAAGTGAGCCGCGATCCGGCCGATGTCGCCGCCGACGAACTCGCCCACGGCCGGATCGACGCGTTCTTCTTCACCGGCGGCGCGCCGGTCGGGCTGGTGAGCGATTTGATCGCCAGCGGCAAGGCGGTGCTCGTTCCCATCGACGGCGCCGGACGCCAGCGGCTGATCGCGGCGCGCCCGGGCCTTGGCGCCGACACCATCGCGGCCGATGTCTATCCGGGCGGCGTCGCGGTGCCGACGGTGAGCGTGCGTGCGGTGTGGATCGTCAGCGATGAAGTGCCGGCCGATGTCGTTCACGGGGTGCTGAAGGCGCTGTTCAATCTCGCCAACCGCGGCGCGCTCGATGCGAGCCATGCGAGCGCGAAATATATCCGCCTCGACAATGCGCTCGCGGATCGCCCCGCGCCGCTGCATCCCGGCGCCGCCGCCTATTTCCGCGAGATGGGAAAGACGGTCGGCTCGGGTCGATAATTATTCAAAATAAAAAGGTGTCATCTGAAGATTCGCTAAACCAATCCGGCATCCACCTCTGCCTTTGCCGCCTCGCCCCAATCCACCATC
>DATNNS010000043.1:0-4984 GCA_035601715.1 Rhizomicrobium sp. | reverse complement strand
GACGCCCAGAATGAGAAACGTCCAACCCATCGGCGACATGGTGACGCCGCCGAGCGTGTTCCACGCGTGGAAGGCATAGACCAGCGCCGCGATCAGGAACCCGGCCAGCACGACGATGCCGAACCAGCCCCAGGGGCCGATGGGCCGGGACGGCGTGACATCCGAGGAATTGTCGTTCATGGCGCAATACTAACACGCCCTCACGGCGAGGGTTGCATCACCGTCAGGACCGCGCCGTCCGAGCCGCTCACTTCGAGCTTGTCGCCTTTGTGCGGATTGCTGCCGTCCTGCATCGCCGCGTTCCAGCGCGAATCGTCGACCAGCACGGCGCCGCGGCCGCCGGCGAAATCCTGCGCCGCCACCACGCGGCGGCCGAGATATTGCTGGCTGCGCTCGTTGAGCGTGGCGTGCGTGGTGCGGTCGGCGCGGCCGAAGCGCGAGCGTTTCCACAGAATGGTCGCGAGCACGGAAATCACCGCGAACAGGAATATCGCGATCCGGCCGTCGAGCCCCGGATCGAGCAATTTGAGGCAGCCGACCAAGATCGCGGCGATGCCCGGCCACAGCAGATATTGCGTGCCGCTGGCGATCTCGAGCGCGAGTAAAATCGCGCCCAGCGCCCACCAGTGCCAGGTGGGCTGATTGTTCATGAAATCGATCACCGATTGCATGGCGCGCTCCCGGATAGCATTGCCCTCATGTTCCCGCCGGACGGCCGGGGCCTGACGGCGGCACGGCCGTGCCGGCGGCGGCGCGGGTGACCGTGGGCGCGACGCGCACGGGCCCCTGCTGGGTGACGGCATCGCGCGTCATCTCGGCGATGCCGGCGATCGAGCCGAGCAGCCCCGCCGATTCCATCGGCAGGATGACGAATTTCTGGTTGGGGCCGCTGGCGAGTTGCGCGAAGGCGTCGATGTATTTCTGCCCGAGGAAGTAGTTCAGCGCGTTCACATTGCCGGCCTCGATCGAATCCGAAACCATCTGCGTCGCTTTCGCTTCGGCCTGCGCGGAACGCTCGCGCGCCTCGGCGTCGCGGAAAGCGGCTTCCTTGCGGCCCTCCGCCTGCAGAATCGCCGATTGCTTGGCGCCCTCGGCGCGCAGGATCGCGCCCTGCTTCTCACCGTCGGCCTGGGTGACTTCGGCGCGGCGGTAGCGCTCGGCCTTCATCTGGCGCGCCATCGCTTCAGTGATGTCGGTCGGCGGCGACAGGTCCTTGATCTCGATGCGCGTGACCTTGACGCCCCATGGGCTGGTCGCGGCGTCGACCACGCTGAGCAGCCGCTGGTTGATCTCGTCGCGCTTGGACAGCACCTCGTCCAGATCCATCGCGCCGATCACGGTGCGCGCATTGGTCAGGCACAGATTGGTGATGCCGGCCTGCAGATTGGCGACTTCGTAGGCGGCCTTGGCGGTGTCGACCACCTGGTAGAACGCGATGGCGTCCGCCGTCACCGTCGCGTTATCGCGCGTGATCACCACCTGGCTGGGGATCGGCAGCACTTCCTCCATCACCGAAAGCTTGCGGCCGATGCGGTCCATATAGGGAAAGATCAGCGCCAGGCCCGGCTTCAGCACGCGGGTGAAGCGGCCGAAGCGCTCCACCGTCCACTCGCGCCCCTGCGGCACCGATTTGACGCCGGCAAAGAGCGTGACGAGCGCGATGAACGCGATCACCAGGGCAATGATTTGGCCGCCTTCCATGAATCCCTCCGATTGCGCGACTCGCGCGCCACACACTGTGCCCAGAATATGGGAAGGCCAAGGCGCGCCAACAGGTCTTGAACAGCGGACGCGGCAACCTAGCGCGTTTGGAACTTTATTGCGCGCGGTCCGTTCGCTGGACGCGGATTTGCCATATTAGACTGTGCATCATCCGATTCTCCCAACAGGAGCCCGCCCATGCTGTTCATGCGTATGCTGTCCGCCGCCGCGCTGGCGTTTGCCGTATCCGCTCCGGCGTTCGCACAGGACGACCGCTCGCCGCCGCCAAGCGATGACCAGACCTTCAGCCAGAATGAGATCGTCAGCGCCGCGTCGGATTTCTTCGGAACGACGACCGAAGCGGTCGCCAAGGCGGTGCAGAAAGTGTTCTCCGACCAGGGCCTGCCCGACGCCTACATCAAGGGCGATGAAGGCTCGGGTGCCGTGGTGGTCGGCCTGCGTTACGGCTCGGGCTGGCTGATCCGCAAGAATCACGAGCCGCTGAAAGTCTATTGGCAGGGACCGTCGGTCGGCTTCGACCTGGGCGGCAACGCGTCGAAGAATTTCACGCTGATCTACAACCTGCGCAGCGAGGACCGCCTGTTCCAGAAATTCCCGGGCGTCGAGGGCACCTATTATTTCATCGCCGGCATCGGCGTGAACTATATGCGCGCCAGCAACATCACCGTCGTGCCGATGCGCACCGGCGTCGGCCTGCGCGCCGGCGTCAATGCGGGCTATCTGACATTCACGCGGGAAGAGTCGCTCAATCCGTTTTAGGAGCGGACGCTAGGTGACGGCGACTTCTTCCGTGCGGCCCGCGGGTGCCGGCAGGTAGAGCAGCAGCGCGGCCGCGACATAGATCGACGAGAACGTGCCGACCACGATGCCGAACAGAATCGCGGCCGTGAAGTCGAACAACTCCGGTCCGCCGAAGATAAGCAGCGGCAGGATCGAGATCGCGGTGGCGGCACTGGTCAGGATCGTCCGCGCCAGCATCTGGTTGGTCGACAGGTTGATCAGATCGCCCAGCCCCATGCGCTTGTACTTGCGCCGATTCTCGCGAATCCGGTCGAACACCACGACCGTGTCGTTGATCGAATAGCCCGCCAGGGTCAGCAGCGCCGCCACCGAATTCAACGTGAAATCGAGATGCAGGATCGAGAACAATCCCGCCGTCACCAGCACGTCATGGCCGGTGGCGATGGCGGCGCTGATCCCGTATTGCCATTCGAAGCGCACCGCCACCCAGCCCGCGATGCCGACGATGGCCAGAAGCGTTGCGATGATGCCGTCGTTGAACAGTTCGGCGCTGACCTTGGGGCCCACCACTTCGGCGCGGCGGAACGTGTAGTGCGCCCCGAGCTTTTGCTGGATTAATTTCGACGCGTCCTGACCGGACTGGTTGGCCTGCGGTTGGACACGGATCAGAACGCAGGAATTGGCCGGATGATCGCAAGCGCCGCCGCCGAAATACTGGATCGTGGGATTGTTGAAACCCACACTAGCGACCTGCTCGCGCACCGCGTGGATATCGATGACTTGCGCGGATTGGGTTTCGAGCAGCACGCCGCCGGTGAAATCGATGCCCAGATTGAAGCCGTGGATCGCGATCGAAATGATCGAGGCGAGCAAGAGCAACCCGTCCAGCGCGAACGCCCAATAGCGCACGCCGACGAAATTGATCTTGGTATCCTCGGGCAGGAAACGCAGCAGGGGCATGGAGTAAGGTCCAAAAAGGCCGCGAGAGACATACCGGGTGGTGACGGGGGCGGCAAGCGTGTCGTTCTACCGCCCTTTCTTCACCGCCACCGGCACTGTGCAGACGTCGAGATTGGCGAGCGGCGGGCGATGGTAGAAGGACGGATCGGGATGGCGGCGCTTTTCCTTCGTCGCGGCGAAGCTGGCGGAGTCGGTGCGGATCACCTGGAAGCTCGGGCGATCCTTCTGCGGAATATCCGCCGCCAGCCGCATGCGCACGATCGCGTCGCGCTTGGAGGCATCGCCGATCACGCCGATATTCACGTCCGGATCGCCGCGCTGGAGCTTCTGCAGATATTGCATGCCGTCGATGACGCGGCCGAAGGCGGTCAGATTGCGGTCGAGCCGGCGCGGCGCCTCGCCGATCACGATATAGAATTCCGTCGCGGCACTGTCGTCGCTGTTGCCGCGCGCAAACGCGAACGTGCCGGGGCAATGCAGGATCCACATCCGCCCATCCTTCGCATCGCGCCCGGCGGGAAAGCCGTTCACGTAGCCCACTTCGGGCGCGAACAGGTCGGGATTGCCCAGCGGCGTGAACGTCACGTCGCCTCCGATGGGCCGGTCGAACTCCGCTTTCAGCGTCGGCCATTTCTTCGAGACGGCGGCATCGACGGCCTTGTCCTTGGTCGAAGCCGTGCCCTCGCCGATGCCGCCCTGCGCCACGAAGCCGTCGACCACCCGATAGAAGGACAGCCCGTCATAAAAATGCGCCCGGATCAGCGCGCGCAGCCGCGCGACATGGCCGGGCGCGAATTCCGGCGCGAGCTCGACGGCCGTCTCGCCATATTTCGTGTCGATCAGCACCAGATTGTTCGGATCGACGGTCCGCCAGGCCTGCGGCGGTGGCGCGGCAGGCGGCGCGTCCGCGGCATTTGCGCCGCCTGCCGCCAACAGCACGCCGAATAAGGGCGAAAGCCTCGATCTCATATTGTCCTCCCGCGTTCGATTGATAATAACCGCTTCGATGACCGACGACGCACAAAATTTCGATGCCGGGAAATTCGACGGCGCGCCCGCCTCGCCGGCGGCGCTGCCCACGCTGCTGTCGGTGATGTTCATCAACCTTTTGGGCTTCGGCATCGTGGTGCCGCTGCTGCCGTTCTACGGCAAGTCGTTCTCGGCGCCCGCCTGGCAGATCAGCCTGGTGTTCTCCGCTTATGCCATCGGCGCCTTCTTCGGCGAGCCGTTCTGGGGACGGCTGTCGGACCGCATCGGCCGCAAGCCGATCCTGATCAGCACGGTGACGGGCAATTGCCTGTGCTATCTCGCGATGGCCTTCGCGCCGAACGTGTACTTCGCGGTCTTCGCCCGCATATTGGGAGGGCTGATGAGCGGCAACGGCTCTGTGATCCAGGGTTATATCGCCGATGTGACGCCGCCTGACGAACGCTCGCACAAGATGTCGCTGCTGGGTGCGGCCTTCAACATCGGCTTCATCGTGGGACCGGCGCTGGGCGGATTGCTCGCCAACCCCGCCGCCGGCCATGCCGGATTCCGCACGCCGCTTTTCGTCTGTTCC
>DATNNS010000042.1:0-4260 GCA_035601715.1 Rhizomicrobium sp. | reverse complement strand
CGAGGATTAATGAAAACGGCCTTTAAAGCCCGCGGATTGCCGTTGGCGGCGTTGCTCGCCGCGACGTTGCTGACCGGTTGCACGAATGCGGCAAAGCAGGCGCTTTGCCCGGGCATCGCCGCGCTGGTCGATGCCTCGTCGCAGACGGTGTTCCGCGACAACGCGGCGCCCGATCCCGGCAACGTCGCCTATACGGTGCAGATCATTTCCGCGAAAGGCTCGTGCGACACCGACAAGAAGGCGCAGACCGCCGACTCGAAATTCGACGTCAGCTTCCGCGCCACGCGCGCGCCGACCGGCACGGCGGTGCAATACACCGTGCCCTATTTCGTGGCCGTGACGCAGGCCGACCGCATCATCAACAAGCAGAGCTTCTCGGTCGAATTCTCCTTCGCGCCGGGGCAGGCGGTGGTCGACTTCACCGATACGGTCGCCTCTACCACCATCATTGCGGACAAGGGCAAGCACCCGTTCGACTACCAGATTCTCGTCGGCCTGCCGCTGACCAAGGAACAGCTCGACTACAACCGGACGATCGGGCGCTTCACGCAATGACGCCGCTCGCCGCGGAACTGTCCGCGATCGCGGGCGCCGCGTTCGCCGCCGAGGGGCTGTCGCCCGAGCTCGGTCACGTCCAGCTTTCCGACCGCCCCGATCTCGCGCAGTTCCAATGCAACGGCGCGCTGCCGGCGGCCAAGCAGGCCAAGGCCAATCCGCGCGCCATCGCCGAAAAGATCGCCGCGCGGCTGAAGGCCAACCCGATCTTCACCAAGGTCGAGATCGCCGGTCCCGGCTTCATCAACCTCGACGTGACCGATGCGGTCCTGGCGGAGCGCGCCTGCGCGGTGGCGAAAGACGCCCGCCTCGGCGCGCCCCAAACCGGCAAGGGCAAGACCGCCGTCGTCGATTTCGGCGGGCCCAATGTCGCCAAGCCCATGCATGTCGGCCACCTGCGCTCTTCGATCATCGGCGACTCCATGCAGCGGCTGCTGCGCGCTAATGGCTGGCGCGTGTTCAGCGACGTGCATCTGGGCGACTGGGGGCTGCAGATGGGCCAGCTCATCAGCGAGATCGGCCACCGCGGCATCGCGCCGGTCTATTTCGACCCGAACCACAAAGGTCCGTACCCGGAGCAATCGCCGGTGACGATGGACGATCTGGAGGAGATCTATCCGGTCGCCGCCGCCGCCTGCAAAGCCGATCCGGCGCGGCTCGACGAAGCACGCGCCGCCACCGCGGACTTGCAGTCCGGCCGGCCTGGCTACCGCGCGCTGTGGCAGCATTTCGTGACCGTCTCGGAAGTCGGGCTCACGCGCGAGTTCGGCAGCCTCGGGGTGCATTTCGATCTATGGAAAGGCGAGGCGAGCGTCGAGCCGCTGATCGCGCCGATGATCGAGAAGCTCAAAGCCTCCGGTCTCGCGGTGATGAGCGAAGGCGCGCTGGTCGTTCCCGTCGCCGAACCCGGCGACAAGAAAGAGATGCCGCCGCTGATCCTGGTGAAATCCGACGGGGCGGTGCTGTACGGCACGACCGACCTCGCCACCGTCATCGACCGCGTCGCCTCGCAGGATCCCGATCTCGTTCTCTATGTCGTCGACCAGCGCCAGCACGGTCACTTCGAGCAGGTGTTCCGCGCCGCGGCGAAGGCGGGGCTCAGCGGCAAGGCCGTGCTCGAGCACGCCGGCTTCGGCACCATGAACGGCACCGACGGCAAGCCGTTCAAGACGCGCGAAGGCGGCGTGATGAAGCTCTACGACCTCATCGCGATGGGCACCGCGGAAGCCGAAAAGCGCCTCGCCGAGGTGGGCCTGGCGGCGGATTATCCGGACGTGGAGCGCAAGGAGATCGCGCGCAAGGTCGGCATCGCGGCGATCAAATTCGCCGATCTCTCCAATCACCGCATCTCGGACTACATCTTCGACCTCGCGCGCTTCACGCGCTTCGAGGGCAAGACCGGGCCCTATCTGCAATATGCCGCGGTGCGCATCCAGTCGATTCTGCGCAAGGCGCGCGACGAAGGCTACGAGACCGCCGCTCCGGTGGTGCGCTCGCCCGAGGAGCGCCGGCTGGTCCTGCAATTGCTGACGCTGCCCGATGCGATGGCGGGTGCGGAGGCCAAGCGCGCGCCGAACGTACTGTGCGATTGGGCCTTCACGCTCGCCCAGGAATTCAGCCGCTTCTATGGCGAGCACCACATCATGTCCGAACGCGATTCGGAGCTGCGCGCCGCGCGGCTGGGACTCTGCGACCTCACCTTAAAGGCGCTCGCCAAGGTGCTGGATCTGCTGGGGATCGAAGTTCCGGCGCGGATGTGAGCGAATCGCTGCGCGCGTTGACTCGCGGCACTCGCTCCCTATGATGCCCTCAACGCGACGGTCCGCCGGGAGGCGCGGCGTTTGCGGCCATACATTCGATCCCTCGCGGGAGACGTTTGACTTCGCCCAAGGCCGGTTTGTCGGCCGAAGCCGAAGATGAAGGCCGAAGGAGCAACCGCCCCGGAAACTCTCAGGCAAAAGGACCGCGAGGATGATGAACTTCTGGAAAGCGCAAGCGGCGCGTTGGCCGCTTCCACCGAAGGGGTAACCCGGACGTCCAACATTTGGGCCGGGGAAATCTCTCAGGTCCGATGACAGAGGGGCGCGTATTCCCGAAATTTTGGGAGCGCGCCGTAGCAACCTCTTTGCGGACCGCCATGACCGAGCCAGCCATTCGAAAGACTCCGCTGCACGCGCTCCATCTGGAGCGCGGCGGCAAGATGGTGCCGTTCGCGGGCTATGAGATGCCGGTGCAATATCCGGCCGGCATCCTCAAGGAGCATCTGCACACGCGCGAAAAGGCGGGGCTGTTCGACGTCTCGCATATGGGACAGGCGTTCCTCTCCGGCGGCGATCCGGCCAAGGCGCTGGAGCGCGTGACGCCCGCCGACGTGACCGGGCTCAAGGAAGGCATGCAGCGCTACGGCCTGCTGCTCAACGAGGACGGCACGATCAAGGACGATTTCATGTTCTCGCACCTCGCTGGCGAGGATGCGCTCTATCTCGTCGTCAATGCGGGGACGAAGGAAGGCGACTTCGACTACATCGCCGACAAGCTCAAAGGATTTGCCACGCTCACGCCACGCCCGGATCGCGCGCTGCTGGCGCTGCAGGGGCCGCTGGCCGGCGCCGTGCTGGAGCGCCATTCCCCCGGCATCGACAAGCTCACTTTCATGAAGGTGGTGCGCGTAGTCGTCGCCGGCGCGCCGGCCATCGTCAGCCGCTCGGGCTATACCGGCGAGGACGGTTTCGAAATCTCTATCGACGCGAAGGACGCCGAACGCGTCGCCCGCGCGCTGCTCGGGGAAGCGGAGGTTCTGCCCATCGGGCTCGGCGCCCGCGACAGTCTGCGTCTCGAAGCCGGGCTCTGTCTCTACGGTCACGATATCGACGAGACCACCGATCCGGTGGAAGCCGCACTCGTGTGGTCTATCGGCAAGCGCCGCAAGATGGACAAGGATTTCCCCGCCGCCGGCAAGATCATGGAGCGCGTCTTCAACGGCACCGCCCGCAAGCGCGTCGGCATTCTGCCCGACGGCCGCGCGCCCGCGCGCGAAGGCTGCGAGATCGCGGACAAATCCGGCCGCGTCATAGGCCAAATCACCAGCGGCGGCTTCGGGCCGTCGCTGAACGCGCCGCTGGCGATGGGCTATGTTGAGAGCGCGTTTGCGGCGGACGGGACCGGGATCGATCTGATGGTGCGGGGCAAGGCCAATCCGGCGCGCGTGGCGCCGATGCCGTTCGTGCCGCACCGCTACAAGCGCGCAACCTGAATTCGCAGCAATGGAGTGCTTATGAGCGAAGTCCGATATACCGATCAGCATGAATGGGTGCGCGTCGACGGCGATGTCGCCACCGTCGGCATCACCAAGCACGCCGCCGAGCAGTTGGGCGACATTGTGTTCGTCGAGGTGCCGGAAGTGGGCCGCAAGGTCGGCGCCGGCGGCGAGGCTGCCGTCGTGGAAAGCGTAAAGGCCGCCAGCGATGTCTTCGCGCCCATCGGCGGCGAGGTGACCGCCGGCAACGACGCGCTGACCGCCGACCCTGCCAAGGTCAACGCCGATCCGGAAGGCGAGGGCTGGTTCTTCAAGCTAAAGATCGCCGACAAGGGCGAGTTCGCAAAGCTGATGACACAGGCGCAGTACGACGCGTTCGTGAAAGAGCTCTGAACACAAACCCGGTGTCATGGCCCGCGAATGCGGGCCACCCAGTTGAGGCTTGCATG
>DATNNS010000041.1:0-7875 GCA_035601715.1 Rhizomicrobium sp. | reverse complement strand
CGATCGGCCAGTCCGTCGCCGAGCCGCTGATGTCGCTCAAGCCCGGACTGTCGCCGGCCCAGCTCACCGAAGAGGTCCGCATTGCGATGGAGCGCGTCGGGCTCGAGCCGGGCTGGCTCAACCGCTATCCGCACGAATTCTCGGGCGGGCAGAACCAGCGCGTCGGCATCGCGCGGGCGATGATCCTCAAGCCCAAGCTCATCATCTGCGACGAGGCCGTCAGCGGGCTCGACGTCTCCATCCAGTCGCAGATCGTCGATCTGGTGCTGAGGCTCCAGTCGGAATTCCGCATGTCGATGATCTTCATCAGCCACGACCTGTCGGTCGTGCGCCAGGTCGCCCACCGCGTGATGGTCCTTTATATGGGCCGCATCGTCGAACTCGCCGATCGCAATACGATCTACGAGGATCCGCGTCATCCCTACACGCGGGCGCTGATTTCCGCCGTGCCGATTCCCGATCCGAAAGCGGAGCGCGCCAAGAAGCGCGTGCCGCTGCCGCTCGATCTGCCCTCGCCGCTCGACACGCGCGTGCAACTCACCTTCCTCAAATCGCGGATGATCGACAATCCGGACGCCGAGCAGTACCGGCCCAAGCTGATCGAAGTCTCGACCGGCCATTTCGTGGCCGAGCACGACCCGATCTGAGGCCGCGCCTTATTTCACGCGCGTGACCTTGAAGATGTGGTTGCCGTCGTTGATCTGCAAATTGTAGCCGCCCACAAGACCGCGCGAAATCGTGACCGTGTTGTCAATGGCGACTTTCTTGAAGTGCGCGGCATCGCTGTCGCCGTCCGACTGGCGCCAGATCTGTCCGTTGTTCAGGAAGACGATGAACTTGCCGAACGGCGTGAACGAATAATCCGTGACACCCGCCGAGATGCTGTCGATTTCCTCGGCCGCGACCGTTTGCTGCTGAGCCTGGGCCTGCGGCGTGGTCTCGCTGCCGAATTGCTGCGGCGTCGTCTGCTTGGCGTTGCTGCCCGTACCGAACAGCGCACCCATGTCGAAGCCGAACCAGGACTTCTGCTCGTCCTTTGTCGGCTCGTGCGCCAGGTCGGCGGGTGGCGTGGCGAGCGCGTCCTTCACCCGGGGGCTGAGCGCGTCGTAACAGGCCAACCGCGCCTTGTCGTCGGCGACGGCGGCGCACTTGCCCATCGCGTCCAGCACATCGTCACGCGGAGCCGCCGGCGCCGCACCGGGAAAAGACAGGACCAACGCGCCAATCGTGAAGGCGACAATCCGCAAGTTCATTTCTCGTTCACCCGTTTGTGGCTTTAATTGCCGTTGGGGAAGGCTGGCCGAATCATATGGCAACGCCTTTCCGGAGGCGAGCCTTATGGCGCGCCTCCGGCCGAAGCCCCAAGCGAGGGAGCGGCGCCTGTGACGGGCATGGAGCGCAGTAAACTGACGAGGCGGGGCCTGATCGGCGCCGGCACGGCTGCGGCTGTGGTCGGCGGAACGGCATTCGCCCTGCGCGGCGGACCCCAGACCCGCCATGCGCTCGTCGACGGCCGAACCTTGAATCGCGGCAATGGCGCCGAGCCCGACAGCCTCGATCCGCACAAGGCGGGCGGCAATTGGGAATACAACATCATCGCCGACATGTTCACCGGGCTGATGACCGAAGACGCTGCCGGCA
Source organism: Rhizomicrobium sp. (assembly GCA_035601715.1). GTDB lineage: Bacteria > Pseudomonadota > Alphaproteobacteria > Micropepsales > Micropepsaceae > Rhizomicrobium. The sequence goes on along the minus strand of DATNNS010000041.1, from coordinate 6,234 downwards.
ATCCGATGCCGGGCGCCGCGCTGGGCTATACGGTCAGCGCCGACGGGCTCGTCTACACGTTCCGGCTGCGCGAGCACAATTGGTCGGACGGCGTGCCGGTTACCGCGCGCGATTATGTGTTCTCGTTCCGCCGCATCCTCGACCCCAAGACGGCCGCGCAATACTCGGCCATCCTCTATCCGATAAAGAATGCCGAAGCGGTGAACGCCGGCAAGCTGCCGCCCGAGCAGGTCGGCGTGCGCGCGATCGACGACCACACGCTGGAAATCGCCTTTCAGGTGCAGGTCCCCTATATCGCGCAGCTGCTCACCCATTTCACGACCTTCGCCGTGCCGCAGCACGTCGTCGAGAAATACGGCGACGCGTGGATCGAGCCGGGCAAGGCCGTCTCGAACGGGCCTTATGTTCTGAAGGAGTGGATTCCGAACAGCCATGTGCTGCTGGTCAAAAATCCCGCGTTCTTCGATCATGACAGCGTGAAGGTCGAGAGGGTCTATTTCTACCCGACGCAGGATTATGCCGCGGCCCTGAAAGGCTTCCGCGCCGGCGAGCTGGACACGACGAACGGTTTCCCGTCGTACGAAGTCGATTGGCTGAAGCACAACATGCCCAACAGCTTCCGCGTGGCGCCCTACATCCTGACGCAATATGTGCAGTTCAACTTCACCCGCAAGCCGTTCGACGATTTGCGCGTGCGCACGGCGCTGTCGCTCGCCATCGATCGCGAGATCATCGCCCAGCGCGTGATGCGCGCGGGCGAGACGCCGGCCTACGCGCTGGTGCCGCCGAACATGCCCGGCTATCCGGGCAAGCCGCAAGTGGCGTTCAAGTCGATGCCGATGGCGGCGCGCATTGCCAGGGCCCGTCAGCTTCTCAAGGACGCGGGTTTCTCGGACGGCAACCCGCTGGAGTTCGACTTCAACTTCCAGAGCCAGAGCGACGCCCGGCTGATCGCGGTCGCATTCCAGTCGATGTGGAAGGATATCGGCGCCCAGGTGCGGCTGGCCCCGTCCGAAAGCCAGGTGCATTACAACCTGATGCGCAAGCAGGAGTTCAGCGCCGCCTGGGCCGGCTGGGTCGCCGATTACCGCGACGCCAAGAACTATCTGATGCTGTGGCAAAGCTCGGCGAAAGATCTCAACAATGGTTGCTATGACAGCCCGCAATATGACGCGCTCGTCGCGCAATCCGACCGGGAGCGCGACCCAGCGGTACGCGCCAACCTGCTGCAGCAGGCGGAGCAGAGGGTGCTTGACGACGTGGCCTTCACCCCGGTCTATTTCGGCGTCTCGCGCAATCTCGTGTCGACGGCGGTAAAGGGTTGGATCGATAACCCGGTCAATATCAACCGTTCGCGCTTCATCACGCTCGATCGGGCGCAGACGAGCGTCTGACACGCCGCTTTTGCAGAAGACCGCAATGATCCGCCCCCGGATGCTGGCCGCCGCCGTGCTTGTCGCGGCGCTCGGCGCCTGCTCGCGGCCCGCCGACCAGGGCGTGACACTCAATCGCGGCAATACAGCCGATATCAAAAGCCTCGATCCGGCCTTCATCGAAGGGAATTGGGAAGCCTGGCTGCTTGGCGATGTGCTGATGGGGCTGACGACGGAAGGTCCGCGCAGCGAGCCGATACCGGGTGCGGCAACGCACTGGGATGTTTCGCCCGACGGCCTGACCTGGACCTTTCATCTGCGCGGGGACGTGTGGTCGGATGGCGCGCCGGTGACGTCGCAGGATTTCTCCTTTGCCTGGCGGCGCGAGCTCGATCCGAAGACCGCTGCGCCCTATGCCTACAATCTCTGGGTCGTGAAGAACGCGCGTGGCGTGAACGCCGGCAAGCTTCCGCCGTCGGCGCTCGGCATCGCGACGCCGGACGACAAGACCTTCGTCGTCCATCTCGAACATCCGGCGCCCTATCTGGCGGAGCTCATGGATCACCAAGTGGCGTGGCCCATTCCGCGTCATAGCTATCTCAAATATGGCGAGGAGTGGTCGCGACCGCAGAATTACGTTTCGAATGGACCCTATCTGGTCAAGGAGTGGGTGCCCAACGATCACGTCACGCTCGTCAGGAATCCGAAATTCTACGACGCCAGGAATGTGCGCATCGACACGGTGAACTATTATGCGATCACCGATTCCGAAGCGGCACTGCGGGAATTCCGCGCCGGTCAGCTCGATTCCCAAAATCCGTTCCCCAACGACGAGATCGACTGGATGCGCGCCAACATTCCCAAGGCGCTCAAGATCGTGCCCTATCTGGGCACCGCCTACGTCGTCATGAACCTGCAGCGCAAACCGTTCCAGGACGTCCGCCTGCGCGAGGCGATCAACCTCGCCTTCGACCGCGAGTCCCTCACCGGAAAAGTCCGCCGCATCGGCGAGCCGCCTGCCTATCACATCGTGCCGCCGGGCGTCGCCAACTATCCCGGCGGCGCGGCGCTGGATTTCCAGGCCATGCCGTTCGCGGAACGGCTGGCCAAGGCACAGGCGCTGATGCGGCAGATGGGCTATGGGCAGGACCATCGGCTGCATCTCAACTTCACGACGTCCACCAATCCCGACAGCCGGCGCGCCGGCGCCGCGGTGCAGGGAATGCTGGCGAAGATCTATATCGATCTGTCGCTCGAACAGGTCGAAAGCGGAACATTCCTGGTCCGGATGCAACAACACGATTTCGATCTCGGCTTTCCCACCTGGATCGCCGACTTCAACGATGCGAGCAATTTCCTCGATCTGCTGACCAGCGATGCGGGCGAGAATTACGGCGCCTACCGCAATCCGAAATACGACGCGCTTCTCGCCCGCGCCCAGCAACAAACCGATCTCAAAGTCCGCGGCCGGATGATGGAACAGGCGGAACAGATGGCGCTGAACGACTACGCGTGGGTACCGGCCTATTTCATGGTCACGCGCGACATCGTCCAGCCTTACGTCAAAGGCTGGATCCCCAATATCAAGGACTACAACCGCACGCGCTGGCTCTGGATCGACGGGAACGCCGCCCGCCATTGAGCGCCGCCTTGCCAAGCGGGCGGCTTGGAGGCAGGTTCGCCACCGCGCGACCCCGTAGCTCAGCAGGATAGAGCGGCGGTTTCCTAAACCGTAGGCCGGAAGTTCGAGTCTTCCCGGGGTCACGATCCCAAAAAATCAGCGCGACAGCATTCCCTCCACTTCCGTCGACCATGGGAATACGATTTTGCGGTCCGGACGGAGCAGCTTTTTATCCCGGCCCTTGTAGGAAAAGCTCGCGAGCAGATCGCGGATCAGCTCGAGCCGAGCAATCTTCTTCACATCGGCCTTGACAATATGCCAAGGCGCGGCGGCGTGGCTGGTGCGCATGAACATCTCGTCGCGCGCCTCGCTGTAATCATCCCAATGCTTCTGCGCCGCCTCATCGATGGGCGAGATCTTCCACTGCTTGAGCGGGTCCTTCTGGCGCGCGGCGAGGCGCTTCTTCTGCTCTTTTTTGGAGATGTCGAGATAATATTTGCGCAGAACGATCCCCTCGCGGGTCAGCATCTCCTCGAACGGCACGACGGATTCGAAGAACGTCTCGACCTGTTTGGGTTTGGCGAAGCCCATCACGCGCTCGACGCCGGCGCGATTATACCAGGAGCGGTTGAAGATCACGAAATCCTCCGCCGCCGGCAGGAACGGCACGAAGCGCTGGAAATACCATTCGGTGTCTTCGCGGCTGTTGGGCTTGCCCGGCGCATGCACGCGCGTCTCGCGCGGGCTCATGTGGGCGATGACCCGCTTGATCGTGCCATCCTTCCCCGCGCCGTCGCGTCCCTCCAGGATGATCAGCACGCGCGCGCCATCCTTGATCAGCTCACGCTGGAGTTTCACCAGTTCGACCTGCAGGTCGTAAAGCGCGCGCTTGTAATGCGCGTCCTGGTGTATCTCGGAACTATGCTTCGCCATTTGGGTCTCCTGACGCGGACCAAGCTATCATAACAATGTCATTCCCCGAGCATTAGAGCCTTCGCCACGCAACAAGCGCCGCGCGCTCGCCGCCGCTGCCGGCGCGCTGCGCGGTGATACCGAATGCCTGGGCCAGCGTTGCGTCCGAGAGCGCTTTGTCGGCCGGGCCTTGCGCGACGACCTCACCGGACTTCAGAACGACAAGTTCGTCACAGAAACGCGAGGCCAGCGCGAGATCGTGCAGCGTGACGATGACGGCGACGCCGCGCGCCGCCTCCGCGCGCAGCAACTCCATCAGGCGCAGCTGGTGGGCCGGGTCGAGATGCGCTGCCGGCTCGTCGACCAGAAGGATGGGCGCCTGCGTCGCCAGCGCGCGCGCGAGCAATACGCGCGCCCGTTCGCCGGCGGACAATTCGTCCATCCGCCGTGCGGCGAATTGCGCCGCGTCGCAACGGGCCAACGCTTCTTCTACCGCCTCGCTATCGCTAGGCGACAGCGGCGCCAGCGGCGCGCGATGCGGCATCCGCCCGAGCGCGACAAGGTTGCGCGCGAGGATCGGCCAGTTGGCCTCGGCTGTCTGGGGCAAATAGGCGATGCTGCGCGCCAATCCTGCGCGCGGCCAGGCAGTCAGCGGTTGGCCTAATACACGCACTTCGCCCTGCTCCGTTTTCAGCAAGCCCAGCACCACGCGCAACAATGTCGTCTTGCCCGCGCCATTCGGGCCGATCAGGCCGGCGACGCGACCCGCGGCGAACTCCGCAGTCACCGCGCTCAGCGCACGGCGTCCATGATAACCGGCCGACACATTCTCCAGAGACAGCGCGGTCACGGCTCCCTCCGCATTCGCAGGATCAGCCAGATGAAGAACGGCGCGCCCAGCATCGCCGTCAGCACGCCGAGCAGCAGTTGCCCATCCGGCGCAATCAGGCGCACGGCGATGTCGGCCGCCGAGACCAGCGCCGCACCGCCCAATGCCGACGGCCAGATCAGCCGCGCCGGCTCGTAGCCATAGAACGGCCGCAGCAGATGCGGCACGACAAGGCCAACGAAGCTGACGGCGCCAGCCGCTGCCGTGGCCGCTCCCGTTGCCAGCGCGACGCCGACGACAACGCGGCGGCGCACGGAATGAATGTTGATGCCAAGGCTATGCGCCACCTCCTCGCCCAGCACAAGCGCATCCAAACCGCGCGCGGCGGTCGAGAGAATGAGAATGCCGATGGCGGCCAGCGGGGCTGCGAAGGCAAGATCGCTCAAGGTGCGATCCTTGAGCGATCCCATCATCCACATCACCATCTCGCTCATCGCGTAGGGATTGGGCGCCAGCGACAGCGCCAGCGCCGTGAGCGCGGTCGCGAGGCTCGCGATCGCGACGCCTGTCAGCACCAGCGCCATCACGCCGGCGCCGGCGCGCGACAGAAGATAGAGAATGCTGGCCGAGGCGAGCGCGCCGGCGATGGCGAAGGCGGGCAGCAGCGCGGGCGAGAGCGCCGCGAAACCGAAATACATCGCGATGATGGCGCCGAAGCCGGCCGACGACGTCACGCCGGTGACGCCGGGCTCGGCGAGAGGATTGCGGAACAAGCCCTGCAGCGCGGCGCCGCTCGATCCCAGCGCGGCGCCGACAACGAGCGCAAGCAGCGCACGCGGCAGACGTATCTCGCGCGCGATGATGCTGGCCATGCCGTGCGAGGAGAACAGCCCGCCGATCAGATCGCCGGCGCCCAGATGCGCGGGGCCGATGAAAAAGGAGATCGTCGCGAAAACAAGCGCGACCGCGGCGAGCGCAGCCGTGGTCCACGCGGCGTGCGACACGGGGAAGACCGTGGCCCGGCTTGTGTTGCGCTTTAGAGGATTGGGGTTTGCCGAAGCCAGGCTGTCCATGAAGCGTCCGCGTTTCGCGTCGCCGCTTTGCGGAGGGTTCCGCGACCTCTGGCTCGCCCGGCCAGAAGATGGACGACATGCGCCGGCAGGTTTCCTGGCTCACGGCTTGTGCGCCTCGCCCCGCCTTCCCGTTTCCAGTGGCATTCAGGGTTCGGCTTGCCGCTCACAGTTGCGGGGACAGCCGCGGATTGGCACCGCGTTCCCTAACCGTCGCATCGGGTCAATTGTTAGGGCCGGCGCTGGCCGCGCGCAAGCGCGCCTGGCGGCCAAGCGCGGCAAACGGCCCGGCGGCGGCCGCCGACCACGGCCCCGGACAGAGCAACGGCGTCAGCGAAAGATGCGCAACCAGCGTTCGCGACTGGAGCGCGGCCAATGCCGGATGGCCGAGCAGAAGATCGGCGCGCGCGGGCGATGCCTCGCGGCTGT
>DATNNS010000040.1:0-6688 GCA_035601715.1 Rhizomicrobium sp. | reverse complement strand
CTCGCGCAGCATCTCGGGCGTGATGTCTTCGTTGAGAAGCAGCTTCAGCCAGTCGAGCAGCTCGCTGGTCGACGGCTTTTTCTTCAGGCCCGGCACGTCGCGGATCTGGTAGAAAACGTTGAGCGCCTCGGCCACCAGCTTCTGCTTGATGTCGGGATAGTGCACGTCGACGATCTTCTGCATCGTCTCGCGGTCGGGAAACTTGATGTAGTGGAAGAAGCAGCGGCGCAGGAACGCGTCGGGCAATTCCTTCTCGTTGTTGGACGTGATCATCACGATCGGCCGGATCGCGGCCTTGATCGTCTCGCCGGTCTCATAGACGAAGAATTCCATGCGGTCGAGCTCGAGCAGCAGGTCGTTGGGGAATTCGATATCGGCCTTGTCGATCTCGTCGATCAACAGGATCGGGCGCGCCGCCATCTCGAAGGCGTCCCACAGCTTGCCTTTCTTGATGTAGTTCTTGACGTCCTTGACGCGCACGTCGCCGAGCTGGCTGTCCCTGAGCCGCGTCACCGCGTCATATTCGTAAAGCCCCTGTTGCGCCTTGGTGGTGGACTTCACATGCCAGGTGATCAGCGGCGCCTTGAGCGCATCGGACACCTGGAACGCGAGTTCGGTCTTGCCGGTGCCGGGTTCGCCCTTGATCAGAAGCGGCCGTTCCAGCGCGATGGCGGCATTGACCGCGATGCGCAGGTCGTCGGTCGCGACATATTTATCGGTGCCTTCGAAACGTTTTGCGGTCGTGGCCATCGGTCTCTCGTTTTGGAAATAGCGGTATCGCCACGGTAGGAGCGCGGCTGGCGCTTCGCAAGCCCGCGCGCTAGAATTGGGGAATGCAGCACACCGCTCAGGAAACGTTGCCCACCCGCTTCTATCGCGACCCCGCGATCTATGAGGACGAGCGCCGCCGCGTCTTCGCGCGCAACTGGCTGCTGTTCGGCCATGAAAGCCAGCTCGCCGATCCCGGCGCCTATGTCGCGGGCAGCGTGGCGGGCTTTCCGCTGATCGTCGTGCGCGGCACGGACAATGTGATCCGCGCCTTCCACAATGTCTGCCGCCACCGCGCCGGTCCGCTCGCCGACGACGGGGTCGGCAAATGCGAAGGCGCACTGGTCTGCCGCTATCACGGCTGGCGCTATGCGCTGGACGGTCGCCTCGCCAGCGCGCGCGATTTCGGCGCCGCCGAGGGCTTCGACGTGCGCGACTTCGCGCTGCTGCCGATCGCCTGCGAAAGCTGGCGCGGCTTCGTCTTCGTCAACATCGACGCCAAGGCCGATCCGCTCGAGCGCGCCATCGCGCCGCTCATCGCGCGCACCCGGAACGTGCCGCTGGAGAATTTCCGCCTGACGCATCACACGGTGCATGACATCGCCTGCAACTGGAAAACCTATGTCGAGAATTATCTCGAGGGCTATCACATCCCGCTGGTTCACCCGTTTCTCAACTCGGCGGTCGATGCGACAAAATATGAGATCAGCGTCAGCGCGCCGGTGATCTTCCATCAGGCGCCGCCGCGCGACGGCTCGCCGGTTGCGGGCCTGTGGGCGTGGGCATGGCCGTGCCTCGGCGTCAACGTCTATGCCGAAGGCATTTTGATGGAGCGGATGTGGCCGCTGTCGGCGACGCACACCCGGCTCGACTATCTCTACTTCTTCGTTGACGGCATCGCGCGCAACGAGATGGAGCGCTCGATCACCGCATCCGAAGACACCACCCGCGAGGACAAGCTGATCACCGAGGCGGTGCAGCGCAATCTCGACGCGGGCGTCTACGAAAAGGGCCGCCTCTCGCCCAAGCACGAAGAAGGCGTCGGCTGGTTCCAGCGCGAGATCGCCAAGGTGCTGGAGCGCTAGCGCCTCGCTTTCGGAAGCGCGCCGCATTAGAATCGCGGCGTTGCTCGGGGGGAAATCGCCATGGACTGGAAACTTGCCGCCGCCGTGCTCGCAGCCGGCGTCATCGCCTCCTTCACCGACTGGCTGTTCATGGGCGTGCTATTTCACGACCGCTACAACACTTATCCCGAAGTGTGGTGGCCGCAGTTCCGCGAGAGAGGCGACACAAGCGCGATTCTCTATTCGACCGCACTAGGCTTCATCACGTCGGCGGCGGTGGTCGGGCTTTGCGTGTTTGCCGGCGCGGGCACTTTGAAGGCCGCGCTGACCGTCGCGCTGCTTGCCTGGGCGGCAGGACCGCTGGTGGTCGCGATCACCAACGGCATCTGGATCAAGATCGCTCCGGCAGTGACCTTCGCCCATTGCCTGGGCTATCTCGCGCGCTTCCTGATCGCGGGCGCCGCCGCGGCTTTCGCGCTCGGCTGAGATTTGTCGCGCCGCCGCAAACTTTGCGACAGCACTTGCGACGAATTGAGACAGCGCCGCGATTGAATCGCCTCTGAACGCGCGCACAGTCCCCGCTTCGGGGGAAGCGATGACGGTCTCACACATCTACACGGTCGCGTTCCAGGGCATCGAGGCGCGCGAGGTGGACGTGCAGGTCCACCTGGGCGACGCGCAGAACGGCTATTTCAACATCGTGGGTCTGGCCGACAAGGCGGTTGGCGAAAGCCGCGAGCGGGTGCGCGCGGCGCTGTCGGCCATCGGCCTCGCGCTGCCCTACAAGCACATCACCGTCAACCTCTCGCCTGCCGACCTGCCGAAAGAGGGAAGCCATTACGACCTGCCGATCGCGCTCGGCCTGCTTGCCGCGATGGGCGTGCTGCCGGCGAGCGAGATGGCGGGCTATGTGGCGCTGGGCGAACTTTCTCTTGATGCACAGGTGAGCGCGGTGGCTGGCGTGTTGCCGGCGGCGCTGGCCGCATCCGAGCAGAATCGCGGATTGATTTGCCCGGCATCCTGCGGCGCGGAGGCGGCCTGGGCGGGCGGCGTGGAGATCATCGCAACGCCGTCACTGATCGCGCTGGTCAACCACATGAAGGGCGCGCAGGTCCTCAACCCGCCGTCCGCGAAGATCGCCGAGGACGTCGGCTCCGTTCCCGATCTGCGAGATGTGAAAGGCCAGGAGAGCGCCAAGCGCGCGCTTGAGATCGCGGCCGCAGGCGGCCACAACATGCTGATGATCGGGCCGCCCGGCGCCGGCAAATCGATGCTCGCCGCGCGCCTGCCGGGCCTGCTGCCGCCGCTCGATGCGCGCGAGGCGCTGGAGATTTCGATGGTCCAGTCGCTGGCCGGCGAATTGCGCGACGGCGCGATCTCGCGGCGAAGGCCGTTCCGCCATCCCCATCATTCCGCCTCGATGGCGGCGCTGGTCGGGGGCGGGTTGCGCGTGAAGCCCGGCGAAGTCTCGCTCGCGCATCTGGGCGTACTGTTCCTCGACGAGCTTCCGGAATTCCAGCGGCAGGTCCTGGATTCGCTGCGCCAACCGATCGAAAGCGGCGAAGCGGTGGTGGCGCGCGCCAATGCGCATGTGCGCTATCCCGCGCGCTTCCAGCTCGTCGCCGCGATGAACCCGTGCCGCTGCGGCTATGCGAGTGAACCGGCGCGGGCTTGCGGGCGCGCGCCAAAATGCGGCGCCGATTACCAGTCGCGCATTTCCGGTCCGTTGCTCGACCGCATGGACATTCATATCGAAGTCGCCAGCGTCTCGGCGCAGGACCTCGCGCTGCCGCCGCCCGCCGAAGGAACCGCCGCGATCGCCGCCCGCGTTGGCGCCGCGCGCGCCATCCAGAAGACGCGCTACGAAGCCGCCGGCATCCGCACCAATGCCGAAGCGGAAGGCGAGTTGCTCGACCGTGTCGCGACGCCCGAGACCGCCGGCAGCAAACTGCTCACCGAGGCGGCCGAAACCATGCGGCTGACGGCGCGCGGCTTTCATCGCGTGCTGCGCGTCGCGCGCACCATCGCCGATCTCGCGGGCGCCGAGACCGTCGCCCGCGCGCACGTTGCCGAAGCGCTGTCCTATCGCCGGCTGACTTAACAAATGGAACCTTGGCCGCGCCGGACCGTTGATCGAACGGGCGGGGCTGCCGCCTCATTTATCGCAGAGGAATCGCAGATGCGCGGCATCGCTTTGTTGGGCGTTATCCTGATCGTGCTGGGCGTTGCCGGCATCGCCTTCGACCAGTTCAGCTACACCGAAACCAAGCCCGTGCTGAAGGCCGGACCGATCCAGGTCAATTCGCAGGAAGAGCATCACATCTCGATCCCGCTGGTGGGCTCCATCGTCGTGATGGTCGTGGGCGCGGGCCTCGTCCTTGCCGGCCGCCGCTCCGCCTGATCGTACGGCGCATTGAGGATCGCAGCGCTGTCGCATCGCCGCCGGCAACGGGCGTGCGTGTGGTTGCGACACGCGTCCGGCCCATGATATTTATCAGGATATCACGGGGGGAACGTCATGAAATTCCTGCGCCTTGCCGCGCTGTCGCTGTTCGTTGCACTTCTGGGCGCGCTGCCCGCGGTTGCCTCTGACAGCGATACCGTCACCGTCTTCGCCGCCGCTTCGCTGACCGACGCGCTCAATAGCGCAGGGAAAGCCTACGAAGCCAAGACCGGCAAGCATGTCGTGTTCTCCTTCGCGGCGTCCTCCGCGCTGGCACGCCAGATCGAGGCTTCGGCGGGCGCCGACATGTTCCTCTCCGCCGATTCCGACTGGATGGATTATCTCGACAACAAGGGCCTGATCGCGCATGCGACGCGCGTCAACCTGCTGGGCAATCATCTCGTTCTGATTTCGCCGGCGGACTTGAAGGTCGCTCTGAAGATCGCGCCGCATTTCGATCTCGCGGGCGCGATAGGCCAGGGCCGCCTCGCGCTGGCCGATCCGGCGTCGGTGCCAGCCGGCAAATATGCCCGCGCTGCCCTGACCTCGCTCGGCGTGTGGGACAGCGTCGCCGATCATGTCGCGCCGGCGGAAAACGTGCGCGCGGCGCTTGCCTATGTCGCGCGCGGCGAGGCGCCGCTCGGCGTCGTCTACACCACCGATGCGCTCTCCGAACCCAAGGTGCGCATCGTGGACACCTTCCCGGACAGCAGCCACGCCCCCATCGTCTATCCCGCAGCCCTAACGAAGGACGCGAAACCCGGCGCGCGCGCCTTCCTCGATTTCCTGAGCGGACCGGACGCGACGGCCATTTTCGTCAAGGACGGCTTCGTCATTCTGAAGAAATAGGCCGCTACGCCGTCTTCCGCCCCAACCACCACGCAATGGCCAGACCGGCAGCGAGACCGCCCACGATTTCCATCAGAATCTGCGCCAGCGTGTAGTCGAGCGGGAAGCGATACCAGTTCCAATAGGACACATTCGTCGCAATGCCCGCCGATACCGCGATCAAGGCAACCGCGCCCGCGCGGCCGAGGAAGGTCGTCACCACCATCATTGACACCAGATAGGCCGCGATCAGCGCCTGCGCGAACTGTTTGAGGAATTCCACCACCAGCATCGGAACCATATTGGTGGGATCGCCGCCCGCCGCATGCGGCGGTGTGTAAACAACGATGCCCGCGCCCTCGGTCTTCATCAGGTCCGCTGTCTTCTGCATCATCTGGGGATCCTTTGGATCGACCCAAGGCATGATGTAGAGCCCCGGCTTGGCGCTGTTGGTTGGCTGCATCGCCGCCACGACCGCTTGCTCGTTCGGCAATGGTTGAAAACCAATCGTGGCGAGCGGTGTCGCCATGTGAGCGATGAACGACCAGATGAACATGGCAATTGCGCCAAGAATTCCGGCGATCAGAATGCGCATCGAATCCCCCCGTTGCGATCGAAGGGGGATTTATAGCGCGATTCACTGCGCCGTTCTATTCCGCCGGCGATGGTGCGGTGCGAAAGCGCGACCAGTTTTGCTTGATGGAATCGGAGGTTTCCCGGCTGCCGTCGGGCGACCAGCCGGGCGGACCGAGCAGATAGCCGGCGAATTCCCGCGCATTGCGGCTCCTGCGCAAATCGCCAGCGATGCCGATCCATTCGTGCAGCGCGATCTTGAGCGGATTGAAGGTCGCCAGATTCCTCACGATGCCGTAGCGCGGCGGGTCGCCGGGCTCTTCTTCCACGAACGTGCCGAACAGCCGGTCCCAGAGAATGAACACCCCGGCATAATTGGTGTCGAGATAGCGCGCATTGGTGGCGTGATGGGCGCGGTGATGCGACGGCGTGTTGAACACCGCCTCGAACCAGCGCGGGCACTTGCCGATCGCTTCGGTGTGGATCCAGAACTGGTAGACGAGGTTGAGCCCATGCACGAAGGCCAGCATCGGCAGCGGAAAACCCAAGAGGAATACGGGCGCGCGGAACAGGAAGCCCGGCGTGAAAGCACCCGTCAGCGGCTGACGTAGCGCGGTGGAGAGATTGTAGTGCTGGCTGGAATGATGCTGCACATGATCGGCCCACAGCCAGCGCACCCTATGGCTCGCGCGGTGCCACCAGTAATAAGCGACATCGTCCAGCACGAAGGCCGAGAGCAGCGCGCCCCACGACCAGCCGATATCGGCGATGCGGACGCGCGCGAGCAGTTCGCCGGTTCCGATGAAAAAGAGCGCGAACAGCGCGCCGCTGACGACACTGAGAAATCCCATCGCCAGGCTCGCCGCGGTATCGCGCGCCTCGAAGCGCGCGCGGCTGGTGAAATAGGCAAAGATCATCTCCGCGACCACCAGGAAGATGAACGCGGGCGTCGCCAGCTGCGTCGGATCGAACAGATGCATCGCTAGCCCGTCGCGCGGCGGATGCGCGCCTC
>DATNNS010000039.1:0-11280 GCA_035601715.1 Rhizomicrobium sp. | reverse complement strand
CACGCCGGCCTTTACGCCGTTCACGCTGTCGCGCCAGATCTGGCCCTATACCGCGGCGGCGCTGGCGCATACCGGCGACATGAAAGACGCGCTGGCGCTTATCGGCAAGACGCCGCTCGATTGCGATCTGTGCGTGCGCATGCGGGGCAACATCGCGGCTCTCGACCGTGACTGGAACAATGCGGCGCGCTGGTTCGCGATGGTGTCGGCGCGCGCGCCGTCCGTACCTTTCGCCGATACGGATTGGGGCGCGATGCTCTTGCAGAAAGGCGATCTCGATGGCGCGATCGCGAAGTTCCAGAGCGCCAACCGCAAAGGTCCGCACTTCGCCGACCCCTTGGAGATGTGGGGCGAGGCGTTGATCGCCAGGAACCGATCCGATCTCGCGCTGGCCAAATTCGCGGAGGCCGACAAGTACGCGCCCAATTGGGGACGGCTGCATCTGAAATGGGGCGAGGCGCTGTTGTGGTCCGGAGACAAGGACGGCGCGCAGAAACAGTTCGCCGTCGCGCGCGGTATGGACCTCACCTCTGGGGAGAAGATGGAACTAAAAAGGGCGGGCCGTGGCTGACGAGATCGACGAGGTCGGCGCGAAAGCCATCGGACCGGACGCTCTGGGCGCGCGGATCGCGCTCGATGCCGCAACGACGGCCGAAGCGCGCGAATATTTGCGCAACCAGAACAACATCGCGCGCCTGCAAATCGAGAATTTGCAGAAGCAGGACGAATATGAAACCTCACATCTGCGCTGGCGGCGCTTCAACGACCAGATGCGCGGTTTCCTGCAGATCATGCTGGTCGCGGTGGGCGCGCTGATCGTCGTCGCCATCGGCGCCGCGCTGTGGTCCGCGACGCAGGCGGACGGGCTGGTGATCGAAGCCTTCAGCACGCCGCCCTCTCTGGCTGATAAGGGCATCACCGGTTCGGTGCTCGCCGCCAAACTGCTCGACAGGCTCACCGCCATGCAGAACGAGACGCAAACCGCGCGCATCGCCTCCAGCTTCCACAACAACTGGACGTCCGACATCAAGGTGCAGATTCCCGATACCGGAATCTCTTTCGGCCAGGCGATCGAATATCTCAATGGCTGGCTCGGGCATGAGCAGCATCTGACGGGCGAGTTGATCGAAACACCGGACGGCGTGGCCCTGACGACGCGGCTGGGCGGCGAGCCGGGCGAAACCGTCGCCGGCAGCATCGCCGGCCTCGACAGTTTGATGCAGAAATCCGCAGAAGCCGTCTTCCGCCGCGCGCAGCCCTATCGCTACGCGCGCTATCTGGGTGGGCACCCGGAGAGACTCGATGAAGCCGTCGGGGTCCTGACCGATCTGGCAAAAACCGGCGACGTGGCGGACCGCGAATGGGCTTGGTCCGGATTGGCTTTATCGCGCAATGCCGAGGGTGACTGGAAAGGCGCGCTCTATGCGGCAGCGCGCGCGCATGCGATCAATCCCAACAGCACGCTCGCCGATAACGCGTTCCTGAATATCTACGATACCTTGGGGCAAAGCGAAGACGAGCTGGCGGCGGGGCAGGCTGAGCTGGGGCATCTGCGAGAAAACGGTAGTCCGTCTTTTGATGCCAGATTTATGCCCACTATCGAAGCGCAGGTGCGGCAGGGAATCGCGTTTTTCACGGGCGACTATCAGACGGCCCTGAAGAACGACACCGCGCAGGTGCAACTCCCGGATTATGAAGGCAGCGCCGATACGGCGCCTTATAATATCGCTTTGGACGAGGCGATGTTGCACGACGCAAGAGCGGCACGAGACGAACTGGCGATCGTGCCTCCGCAAAGCCCGCTGAACCAGATCGATGTGGATTACGTGAACGGATTGCTCGCCGGCCAGGCCGGCGATTGGTCCGGCGAGATTGCATTGTTGCGGAAAAGCGAAGCGCAACGTGAAGCGACGTTCCATGCGCTCTTCCCGCGGCTCGATCCGTTTTATTATTATCGCGTCTATTTCTGGCCGCCGCTTGCCATCGCCTATGCAAGAGTCGGCGATGGCAAGCGCGCGGAGGACAGGCTGCGCGGTCTGCCGGACGGCTGTTATGCGTGCACCCGCGCGCATGGGACTGTCGCGATGCTGGAGAAACGCTATGCCGCCGCGTCATGGTGGTTTGCCCGCGCGGCACGGATGGGACCGTCGCTTCCCGGCGCGTATGCCGATTGGGGCCAGATGCTGATGACGAAAGGCGATTTCGACGGCGCCGTTGCGAAGTTCGAGATCGCCAACCGGAAAGGCCCGCACTTCGCCGATCCGCTGGAGATGTGGGGCGAGGCGTTGATCGCGAAGAACCGTTCCGACCTCGCGCTGGCCAAATTCGAAGAGGCAAACAAATACGCGCCGAACTGGGGACGGCTGCATCTCAAATGGGGCGAGGCGCTGTTGTGGTCCGGACGCAAGGATGAGGCGAAGAAGCAATTCGCCATCACCGCCGCTCTCGACCTTACGCCGTCCGAGAAATCCGAACTCGCGCGCATGAGAGACGGCCATGGCTGAAGACAACACCGCCTCCGGCAATGCCGCCATGCCCGACGCCGCGGGGCTCGGGCTCGCGATGGGACAGGCAGAGCGCGATCCGGCGACGGGCTTGGATGCGCGTCTCTATCTGCGCGAGCAGACACGGTTCGCCCGGCTGCAGTCCCAGAACCTCGTCGAGCTCAACGCGTTCGAGCTTTCGCATCTCAAATGGCGGCGCTTCAACGACCAGATGCGCGGCGCCTTGCAGATCATGCTGGTCGCCGTCGGCGCGCTGGCGGTCGTGGCCATCGCGGCGGCGTTCTGGTCGGCGGCGCATGACGACGGGCTTGTCATCGACGTGTTCAAGGTGCCGCCCGACGTGGCGCAGAAGGGCCTCACCGGCGACGTGATCGCGAGCCAGCTTCTCGACCGCCTGACCGACCTGCAATCCAGGACCGACTCCAGCCGCGCGCCGAGCACCTATACCGGCGATTGGGGCGGCGACATCAAGGTGGAAATTCCCGATACCGGCATCTCGATCAGCGAGGCCTATCGCTATCTCGCCGGCTGGCTCGGCCACCAGACCCATATCACCGGCGAAGTCTATCGCAGCGACAACGGCATCGCGCTGACCACGCGCGTCAGCGGCAGTGCCGGGGTGCGCTTCGAGGGCCGCGAAAGCGATCTCGACACGCTGGTCGGGCGCGCCGCCGAAAGCGTCTACCGCCGGACGCAACCGTTCCGCTACGCCGTCTATCTCACCAGCCACAACCGCAATGCTGAGGAAGACGCGGTGTTGCGCGATCTCGCGCTCAACGGTCCGCAGTCCGAAAGGCCCTGGGCCTACACGGTGTGGGCCTATAGCCCGGTTCTTACCGGCGATCTCCTCACGGGGCTTGATCGCGTACGCAAAGGCGCGCAACTCGATCCCGATCTGCCGCTGGCGCTGAACGACCTTTCGGGCATGGAGGCTTTGGCCGGGCATGAGGAGCGCGAGTACCAGGCCGCGCTCGCCGCGAAGAAATCGCTGGAAGGCAGCGGCGCACATAAGATCATCGCGCGCGCGGCGCGGGCGACCGCGATCGAGACGGATGCCGAGATCGCCGAGGAGCAGGGCGCTTTCCGCGAGGCGAGCGCGCAATATGAAAAGCTCGCCGCCGCGACGGATTTCGAAGGCTCGCAATGGCTCGCGATCCGCATGGGCGCGGCCGACGACGCGCTGGCGCATGACATCTCCGCCTCGCGCCGGCTGCTCGGCAATTTGCGCGACGCCGATGTGATCCCCCTGTCGAACGTGGGTTTCGGCTGGCAGCTCCCGAATTTCCGCCTGGCGCAATTCGAGCAGGCCATGGCGCTCGGCGACTGGCAAGGTGCGCGAACGATCGCCGCGCAGGTCCTCGCCCCGCAGGAGGTTAAGCTGCCCGCATCGCAACTGTTCGTGCGCACGTTTTTCGCGCCCTGGCTCGCGCTGGCGGAAGCCAAGGCCGGCGACATCGCGGCCGCGCGCGCGCGGATCGCCCAGACGCCGCTGGATTGCTATCTCTGCGTCCGCATGCGCGGCAATATCGAGGCGAGCCAGAAGAACTGGAGCGGTGCCGGATATTGGCTCGCGCGCGCCGTCTGGCAGGCGCCGTCGCTTCCTTTCGCCTATTCCGAATGGGGCCAGATGCTGATGGCAAAGGGCGACTATGATGGCGCCATTGCGAAGTTCCAGGTCGCCAATCAGAAAGGCCCGCACTTCGCCGATCCGCTGGAGATGTGGGGCGAGGCGCTGATCGCGAAGAACCGCTCCGATCTCGCGCTGGCGAAGTTCGCGGACGCGGAGAAATACGCGCCGAACTGGGGACGGCTGCATCTCAAATGGGGCGAGGCGCTGCTGTGGTCGGGCGACAAGGACGGCGCGAAGAAGCAATTCGCCATCGCCGCGACGCTCGATCTTTCACCGGCCGACCAGGCGGCGTTGCGCGCGGTGACGACGCATGGTTGAGAACGCGCAAACCCCCCTCGCCACAGCGGATCGCCTGCGCATCCTGCTTTATTCGGGCGCGGTGATCGTGGCGCTGCATTTCATCAGCCCAACGGCGGGCGTGCAGGTCATCCCGGTGTCGTTCCTGCTCAAGAACAAGCTGCATCTGTCGGCGAACGATCTGGCCACGTTCGGCTTGTGGGTGTCGATCCCGGGCTATCTGGCCTTCGCGTTCGGGATGGTGCGCGATTTCTGGAGCCCGTTCGGCCGCGCCGACCGCGGCTATTTCATCCTGTTCGGCGCGCTGGGGGCGGCGACCTATGCCGGTTTCGCCTTCGCCGGTGCCACGGTGCCGCTGCTGTTCGTCAGCACGATCCTGGCCGGCATCTGCTTCCTGTTCCTGTGGGCGGCGTGGAACGGCCTCGGCTCGACCATCGGACAGCGCCACGCGATGTCGGGCCAGATGAGCGCGCTGTGGAATTTCGCAGGCACCATCACCATCGTCGTGGCGCTGGCGCTGGGCGGCGTGCTCAGCCAGGTGCTCGAAGCTATGGGCGCGGACGGCGCGCTGCGCACGCTGTATCTGCTGCTCGCCGCCGTGATGGCGTCGATCGCGGCGCTCGGTCTGTGGAAGCCGAAAGCGGTCTTTGACGGCCTCGACCGGAAGAGTGAAGGCCGCCCCGATCTGTTCGCGGATATGGCGCGGCTGCTGCGCCATTGGCCGGTCTATCCCGCTATCGTCATATGGATGCTGTGGAATTTCTCGCCCGGCACGCTGACCGTGCTGCAATATTACCTGGCGAACACGCTGCACGGCACCGATGCGCAATGGGGCGACTACAATGCGCTCAGTTTCGCCGCGTCGGTGCCGGCCTTCGTGCTGTTCGGCGTGTTGAGCTCGCGCTATTCGCTCTCGACCCTGCTGTGGTGGGGCGCGGCGCTGGGTGTCACCCAGATGCTGCCGCTGCTGTTCGTGCATTCGGCGACCGGCGTGCTGATCGCCGCGATCCCCATCGGGCTCACCGGCGGCATCGCCACTGCGGCCTATATGGACCTGCTCATCCGCGCTTGCCCCAAGGGGCTCGAAGGCACCATGATGATGATGGCGTGGAGCCTGTATGCGCTCGCGGTGAATGTGGGGAATTGGTGGGGCACGGATCTCTACGACCATCACGGCGGCTTCGTCGCCTGCGTGATCGCCACGACGGTGGTCTATGCGCTCATCCTGCCGATCCTGCTGCTGGTGCCCAAGCGCCTGATCGCGTCGGCCGACGGTTCGCTCGCGTGATCCCCGCGCGCCGAGGGATCGCAGCATGACAGCCAAGCCGCAGCTCAAATTCCTCGACACCGCGCTCTATGCCATCGTGATGAATGCCGGCCTGCGCTGGCTTCCGGTGGCGGCCGCGGTGGGGCCGGCGGCGTTCTCGCTGTGGATCCTGGCGCTGGTGACGTTCTTCGTGCCGCTGGCGGCGGCCACCGCCGAACTGACGGCGCGCTTTCCTTCCGAAGGCGGCATCTATGCCTGGGTGCGCGACAGCTACGGCCCGCTGCCCGGATTCCTCTGCGGCTGGTTCTACTGGTTCGCGCTGATGCCCTATTTCGCGGGCATCATGTATTTCCTGAGTGGGCTCGTGATCGGCGCGCTCGGATGGGACGCGCACAACACGGCGATCTATCTGGGCTTTTCCGTCGCCATCGCGGCTTTCGTCACCGCCTTCCAGTTCGTCGGCCTCAATCTGAGCAAATGGCTCACCAATCTGGGCGCGGCGGGAAGCTGGCTGATCTTCCTGATGCTGGCGGGCATCGCGGTGTGGTTCTGGGCGCGCGGCTCGGTGGCGACGAACTTCGCCGCCTCCAGTTATCTGCCGGCGGGAAATTTCGACACCGCGATCCTGTGGGGCACGATCGTCTTCGCCTATTCCGGCGTCGAAGGCGTCGCGTTCCTGCGCAACGAGATCGCGGGCGGCATGCGCACCATCCTGCGGGTGCTGGCGATCGTGGGCGCGTCGCTCGCGATTCTTTACATCCTGGGCACCGCCGCGATGCTGACCATCCTGCCGTCGTCGGCGATGACGCGGCTTGGCGGCTTCTCCGACGTGCTGCACGCGGTGTTCAACCACGCCGGATTGCCGCTGCTGGCGCCGGTGGTTCTGGCGGCGCTTGCGCTGGCGCAGATGGGCGGCTTCACGGCGTGGTTCGGCGCCGGCGCGCGCCTGCCGCTGGCCGCGGGCATCGACAATTTCCTCCCCGCCATCTTCGCGCGCCGCAATCCCAAGACCGGCGCGCCCATCGCCGCGATCCTGCTGCAAGGCGGGTTGATGCTGTTCATGGTGATCCTCGGCCAAGCCGGCGCGTCGGCGGCGGTGGCGTATGACTTCCTGGTGTCGATGAGCGTGCTCACCAACACGCTGTGCTACGTCTTCATGTTCGCGGTATATCTGAAATCCGTCCGCGCCGAACCCGCTGCCGGCATGTGGCGTCCGTCGGGCGGCGTGCGCACCGGTCTCGTGCTCGGCATCGTCGGCCAGACGGCGACGCTCATCGCGATCCTGTGCACGCTTGTCCCCGGCGGCGGCGATCCGCATCCGGTCGAGACCTTCCTCAAGATCGTCATTTCCACCGTGGCGATGCTGGTGGTGGGACTGGTGCTGTACTGGCTCGGCACCCGGCGCCAGGCGGCGCCGGCGACATGAGCGGATCGCGTCATATCGCAATGTATATACCTGTGTTGACAGGGCGCCGCCGGCTGGATTAGGTTGCAACAAAGGATACTTTCATGTCTCGCACCCGCGTCTTCAAATCCGGAAACAGCCAGGCGGTCCGCATCCCCGCGGAGATCGCTTACGCGGATATGGATGTCGATCTGGAGATCACGCGAAACGGGGATTTGATCACCATCCTGCCGGCGCGGGGCGGCATTCGCGAAGCCGTGGAGATGCTGCGGCGCATGCCGAAGCCTCCGGCTGTGGAGCGAATCGAACGGATCGAAATGCCCGATCGCCAAGACGATTGACGGCACGTGGCCTATCTCATCGATACCAATATCGTCATTCACGCCCGCGACGGCACGCAAGCGGTGCTCGACAAGCTCGCCGAGCATGACGGCGCGATCGTCATGTCGGCGCTTTCGCTGGCGGAATTGCAACGCGGATTTTCCAAGAGCGACTCATTCTCCGCGCTGCGCCGTGAACGGCTGCGGATTCTGCTTCCGCGCATCCCCGTGGTTGCTTTCGATGCCGCCGCCGCCGAAACCTACGGCCTCATTATTGCGCAGTCCGGATGGGTGAAGGGGCGCGACTATGACCGGATGATCGCCGCGCACGCCATAGTCACCGGCTCCACGCTCGTGACCGACAACGAATCCGATTTCTCCAACATCGCCGGCCTCTCGCTGGAAAACTGGGCAAGGTCGTGAGCGCGGCGGCGAAAGAACCCAGCGCGATCGCGCGGCGCTCCGTCGTGGCGGCGGTGGCGGGCAACGCGCTCGAATTCTACGATTTCACGGCCTACACCTTCTTCGCCATCCAGATCGGGCAGACTTTCTTTCCGTCGAAGAACGCGTTCGTCAGCCTGATGCTGTCGCTGGGCACGTTCGGGGCGGGCTTTCTCGGCCGGCCCATCGGCGGCATCGTGATCGGCGCTTTTGCCGACCGGCGCGGGCGGCGTCCCGCGATGGTCTTGAGTTTCGTGCTGATGGGCGCGGGCATCCTCGCGCTGGCGCTGACGCCGTCTTATGCGGCAATCGGAATCGCAGCACCCCTCATCGTGATCGCCGCGCGCGTCGTGCAGGGCTTCGCGCTGGGCGGGCAGGTGGGGCCGGCGACGGCCTACCTGCTCGAAGCCGCGGCGCCGGAAACGCGCGGCTTCTACACCACGTTGCAATATGCCAGCCAGGGACTGGCCGCGCTGATCGGCGGCGGCGTCGCGTTCGCGCTGGCGAGCTGGCTCGGCGCCGCCGATCTCGCCTCCTTCGGCTGGCGCATCGCGTTCCTCGTCGGCGCGGTGGTGCTGCCGTTCGGATTCCTCATGCAGCGTGCGCTTCCCGAAACCCTGGCGGTGGAAGCGGCGCCGCGCGAGCGGCTCGGCGATAACATCCGCATCGCGGTGCTCGGTCTGGTCATGCTGGGCAGCGCCACCATCGCGGTCTACACGATGTACTACCTGCCGACCTACGCGCAGACCGCGCTGCACATGAAGGCCGGCATCGCGTCGGCGGCCGGCATGGTGTTCGGCGCCTGTACGCTGGTGTTCAGCGTCGTGAGCGGCTGGCTGTCGGATCGCATCGGCCGTAAGCCGGTGATGATCTGGCCGCGGCTACTGCTCACCCTGGTCGTTGTGCCGCTGTTCATGTGGCTGATGGCCAATCCAAGCGGCGCGGTGCTGCTGACGGTGACCGCCATCGTCGCCTCGCTCGCGACCTTCAACAGCGCCGCCGGACTCGTCGCGATCGCCGAGGCGCTGCCGGCCGGCATGCGCTCGGGCGTGCTGGGCACGATCTACGCCATCGCCATCGCCGGCTTCGGCGGCACGGCGCAGCTCGTCGAAGCGTGGTTGACCAAGATCAGCGGCAGCGCGCTGGCGCCGGCCTGGTATCTGACGGCGGCCTGCGCCATCGGGCTGGTCGCGATCCTGCTGATGCCCGAAACCGCGCCGGTGAAAGCCAAAGTGCGGTGAGCGCGCAGGGCAAGGGGCTGCCGGTCCGGCACATCGCCGCCGTCGTCGCGGGCAACGGGCTCGAATTCTACGACTTCGTCACCTATGCGGTATTCGCCGTTCCGATCGGGGCGACGTTCTTTCCCGACTCGCATTACCAGCTGCTGCTGTCCCTCGCGACCTTCGGCACCGGCTTCATCGGGCGGCCCGTCGGCAGCTATTTCATCGGCCGCCTTGCCGACCGAAGCGGCCGCAAGCCGGCGCTGCTGCTCTCCTTCGCGCTGATGGGCGTGGCGTTGATCGGCCTGGCGCTGACGCCGTCCTACCGCGCCATCGGTCTCGCGGCCCCCATTATCGCGGTCGGCTTTCGCCTGCTGCAAGGCTTCGCGCTCGGCGGCCAGGTGGGGCCGGCCACCGCCTATCTGATCGAGGCTGCGCCGCCGGGCAGGCGCGGGTTCTATGCGTCGCTGTCCTATTGCTCGCAGGATCTGTCGGTGATGGCCGCCGGCATCGTGGGCGCCGTCGTCTCCACCGTGCTGACCGGCGCGGTGCTGGCCGAATGGGGCTGGCGCATCGCGTTCCTCGTCGGCGCGCTGATCGTACCCTTCGGCCTCGTCATCCGGCGCAGCCTCGAGGAGACGCTTCCCGAAGTGCATCCCGATGAAGGCGCGCCGCCGGCGCTCGGGCCTTATTGGCGGGTCGCGCTGCTTGGCGGCGCGATGCTCACTTGCGGCACGGTCTGCAACTATGTGCTCAACTATTCCACGACCTTCGCGCTCGACACGCTCAAATTCAGCGCCACCATCGCGTTCGGCGCCACCATACTGAACGGCGCGGTCACCGCCGTCTTCGATGTCGCGAGCGGCGTGATGTCCGACCGCTTCGGCCGCAAGCCCGTCATGCTGATCTTCTACGGGCTGTTCGTCGTCGTCGTGTTGCCGGTGTTCTATGCCATGTCGCACATCCATTCGGTCGCGGTGTTCTATGGCGGGCTGGCGCTGCTCTGCACGCTGCAGGGACTGGGCGGCGGGCCGGTGCTGACCTGGATCGCCGAATCCATCCCCGCGCGCATCCGCGCCGGCGCGGTGTCGGTGATCTACGCGGTCTCCATCTCGATCTTCGGCGGCTCGACGCAGTTCGCGGTGAAGGGCTTGTCGACGCTGACCGGCAGCAACCTGGTGCCCGCTTGGTACATGCTGGCGGCGCTGGTCGTCGGCCTCACTGCGATGGCGCTGGCGAACGAGACAGTGCGGCGGCGGCAGTAAGAAAAGGTTGCAGGGGAAGCCGCAAAGCTGCGAAGCCACCATGCAGAATTCTCAACTCTCCCAAACCGTCATGGTCACCCCTGGTTAGCCGGGCCCGGCGTGCTTCGCACGCCAAACGATCAAATTCCCCCAGCCATGACGATGATGGTAGCGGTTCTTCGCGGCTTCGCGCCTTAGCGGCTTCGCGTGAATCTTTGTTCTCGTCCACGCCTGCGCGACCCACGCCCGAGAGGAAAGAGTCACTTCAATCGCGCCATCATGGCGCTCAGCGTCGTCGCCGTCTTGGCGCGCAACGCGGCCGGACCCACGATCTCCACGTCTTCGCCCAGCCGCATCAATTCGCGCACGCCGAAGTCGAACGATTCCAGCGGCAGGGTGCAGCGGATCCAGCCGCGGCGGTCGGGCTTGCCGGCGCTCTTCGCCGCCGCTTCGGTGACGTGCGGGCCGAGCAGTTCGAGCAGGCTCACGCCGCGGGGTGAAAGCCGCACATCCGCGCTCTCGCAATAGACGCCGGTCTCGTAGGCGCGCGATGCTTTCTGCCAATAGACCGCCAGATCGAAATTCTTCGGGCGCGCGAACGGCTCGCCCGTGATTTCCGCGTCATGGATATTGGCCACGCGATAGGTGCCGATGTTTTTGCGGCCTTGCGCGACGAGATACCAGATGCCGCCTTTGAGAACGAGACCGAGCGGCGAAAGTCTGCGCGGCTCGGCCCCGGCTTCGCCGGCGCGGCGATAACGCAATGTCAGCACATGCTCGCTCCATACCGCGCGCGCGACCACCTGCAAGCTCGGCAGCGGATCGGCGGCGCGGAACCAGCCGGCGGGATCCAGATGAAAGCGCGCCGCGATGCGCTCGGGCTGCACCGTTGCGGGAAGCGCGGCCATCAGCTTGAGCCGCGCGGTCGCCATGATGTCGGCGATGCCCAGTT
>DATNNS010000038.1:0-9302 GCA_035601715.1 Rhizomicrobium sp. | reverse complement strand
TTCTCGAATTGCTGACGCCGCGCGAGCGCAACGTCCTGGAGCAGCTTGTGGCGGGGCGCTCGAACAAGGTTGCGGCCTACGAGCTCGGCATCTCGCCCAGGACGATCGAGATCCATCGCGCCCGCATCATGGACAAGATGAATGCGCAGAGCCTGTCCGACCTGGTGCGCATCGCGCTGGCCGCGGTGGCGCCGGACGGCGACCGCGTCTAACGGCCGCCCTGCCCCGCGCATACGTAGATTCCCGTACGGCACAGTCCGAATATTTTTCTCCGCTCCGGCTTGCCAATATCAGTCCGGATTTGATCTTCCGGACGCACCGGAAGCGCGATGGCCGGGTGAGACGATGTCGCGCGTTATGATTTCGCCGGCCGGCCATCGCATGGAACCATTGCCCCGGGAAAGCCGGAGCGAGACACCAACACAGGAGCCGACATGCGGGCGTTGCTGATCGAAGACGACGACGCGATGGCGCGCAGCGTCTCGCTGATTCTGACGGGCGAAGGCTTCGAGATCGATGCCGCCGCGCTGGGCGAAGACGGCATCGCGCTCGGCAAAGCCGGCGCCTACGACATCGTCATTCTCGATCTTCTGCTGCCCGACATGAACGGCCTCGACGTTCTGCGCGTGCTGCGCGCCTCCAAGGTTCATACGCCCGTCCTGGTCCTTTCCGGCAGCGCGACGCTTCAATCCAAGGTCGGCACATTGAGCGCCGGCGCAGACGACTATCTGACCAAGCCTTTCCACAAGGACGAGCTGATGGCGCGCGTCCGCGCCGTGCTGCGCCGGTCCCAGGCGCAGAGGGATTCGATGATCACCACCGGCAAGCTTACCGTCAATCTCGCGCACAAATCCGTCGAGGCTTGCGGCACCGAGGTGAAGCTGACGGTCAAGGAATACGAAATGCTGGAATTCCTGTCCGTCAGAAAGGGCGTCACCTTGACGAAGGAGGCGATCCTCAGCAAGCTCTATGGCGGAATGGAAGCGCCGGAGCAGAAGATCGTCGACGTGTTCATTTGCAAATTACGCAAGAAGCTCGCGGCCGCGACGAACGGCGAGCACTACATAAAAACCATCTGGGGTCAGGGCTACGCGCTCAACGACCCGTCGACGAAAGTGAACTGAGTTATTGCAGCCAACGCTAGGAAGGCAACGATGTCCCCCGCCATGGCCGACAAGGCAGCGCTTGCCGAACTGGATGCCGAGATCGCGGTTGTCCGCGACAACCTGCGCCAATTGACCGAACAGGCGGCCGCGCGCTCCGGCGCCGCCGACGAAGACCTCGCGGCCGAACGCATCGCGCAGCAGGAAGCGCAACTTGCGGCGCTGCTCAAGCAGCGCGACAGCTTGGCGAAATCCTGAGCGCGGCCAGACAGCGGCCATCCGAGCCGCCGTCAGTCGCGAAAATGTTGCTTCACCCACTGATCGAGCGGCGCCAGCCCTGCGGGCCGAATGCGATAGACGCGCTTTCGGCCATCGGCTGAGGCGTCCAGCAGGCGCGCCGTCTCGAGCAGCTTGAGATGCTGCACGACGGCGGTGCGCGAAACCGGCAGGCCCTGCGCAAGCTCGCCGGCCGTCATCGGGGTGCGCGCAAGCCGCTGGAAGATGACCACACGGAGCGGATGGCCGAACAACGCAAACAGGCGCAGCACCGTCCTGAAAGCCGCCCCGCCGGCGTGAGATTTGGCCATCGCCGAGTGTCAGGCCGAACTAACACATTTGGCAAGCCTTCCGCTGGGTGATTTATTTGCCGGAGACCTCCAGGGGGCAGACCCATGATCAACGGCGGACACATCATTCTCTATTCGAAGAATGCCGAAGCGGACAAAGCGTTCATCAAGAACGTGCTGAAATTCCACTATGTCGACGCGCACGAGGGATGGCTGATTTTCAAGCTGCCGCCGTCGGAAATCGCCGTGCATCCGTCGGACGAGAACGACATGCACGAGTTCTATCTGATGACGGACGATCTCGACGCGGAGATGACGACGCTGAAAAAGGCGGGCGTCGCCTGCGAGGCCGCGTCGCAGCAGTCTTGGGGGCGCCTCACGCGCATCAAATTGCCGGGCGGCGGCACGCTGGGGCTCTATCAACCGCGCCATGCGCGGCCGTAACCTGCGACGAATGGAAACGGGGAATCGGGATGAAGAATTCGTACCTTATTTCGCTCATCGCGGCGCTCGCGCTTGCCGGCTCGACATCGGCTTCGCATGCCGCCGGATGTACGCTCGCCGGACTGGGCTGGATGGTGGGCGATTGGCAAAACGCGTCGGACCCAGAGCGCGCACAGGAGCGGTGGGTCGTGGCGCCCGGTGACGTGCTCATGGGCAGCGCCTGGGAATTTCCCAAGGGCCAGACGGGCTATGCGGAAGTCATGACCGTCAAACAGGTGGGCGACGCCACGACCATGGCGCTGCGGCACTTCGACGGCGGGCTCAGCCGGGCATGGGAAGAGCGCGATGCGGCGATGATGTTCGCAGCGTCCGCATGCGACGGCCAATCGGCCGTATTCGACGGGCAAGGCGATCACGCCGGCGAGCATCTGACCTACAAGCGGTCGGGCGACCGCCTTCTCATCACCGGCGATTTCCTGCATCACGGCACGCCCGATCATGAAGAATGGCAAATGGTCAGGGCCGCCGCGGACCGGCGCTAAAGCCAGTGCCACGCGGGAAACAGCGGCATCGCGATCAGGGCGCCCGCCGCGATGCCGACGCCATACGGAATCCCCGCACCCGGCAGCAGGACTTTCGGAATCTCGCCGCGTCCGCTCACGCGTTGCCATAGACCCTCGCGGTGGGCGAGCAGACGGCGCGCGGCGAGAAGCAGGAGCATCACGACCAGGCCCGACAGGCTGACATAGAGCAGCAGCGGCAGCAGCGCGGGAAATCCCGCCCACAACGCCGCGGCCGAGAACAGCTTCACGTCGCCGGCGCCGATATTGCCCTGCAGGAACATCAGATAGCCGACGACAAGGCAGAAGGCGCCCGCGCCCAGCTGCATCACCCAGTTCACCTGCTTGTAGTCGCGCACGGCGAGAATGAAAAAGAGAACCACCAGCGCGACGACGACGCTGTTGCGGATGCGGTAGCTGGTCAGATCGGTGACCATGCAGACCAGCATCAACGCCGCAAACAGGACTTTCGCGACGATCATGGGCCGTGCCGCGTCAATGCCCGCCGGCCGCCAACCCGGCGAAGGCGCGCAGCATCATGATCAGCGACGGCGCGGCCATCACCAGCATGGTGGGCGGCACGGTGAACAGGATGCTGCCCATCGCGATCTTGACCGGCATCAGGTTCGCCTTCTCCTCGGCGCGCATCACGCGCTTGTAGCGCATCTCCGAGGCATAGACGCGCAGCGTATCGCCGATGCTGACGCCGAATTCCTCGGAATGCTTGAGGATGGTCGCGAAGGCGCGCAAGTCGGGCACGTTCAGCCGGTCGGCGAAATCGGCGAACACCTGGGAGCGCTGCTTTCCGGCGCGCAGCTCGTCGTTGATGATGCCGAATTCCTCGGCCAGCACCTGCTGCACGCCGGCGATCTCCTTGGCGACGCGGCGGCAGGCCTGGTCGAGGCTGTTGCCGGCTTCGACGCAGACCAGCAGCATGTCGAGCACATCGGGGAAGCCCAGTTCGGCTTCCTCGCGGCGGCGCTGCGTCTGCCGCTCGATCCAGAACGAAGGCAGCAGGAAGCCCAGCAACGCGGGCACGATGACGGCCGCCAGCATCGCGGGAAACGGCAAGGTCGCGCCGAAGATCGCCAGCAATATGGCCGCGACGACGGAGAAGCCCAGGCTCAGCGCCGCCTTCGCCGCATAGAACACACGCACCGCCGATGGCAGGCGATAGCCGGCGCGGATCAGCCGCTGGCGGATGACCACCAGGTCCTGTTCCTTGGTCGGCGTGACGAAATCCTCGAACCGGCTGAGGAAATTGTCCTCGAGGAGAATCTTGTGCGCGGGATCGGATCGCACCGGCACATCGGTCGCCTGCGGCGCGCGCAGGCGCCGGCCGAGCAGACGCCGCTCGCTCACCAGCGACGTGCCGCCCATCACCAGCACGGCGCCCCCGATCACGAAGATGATGACGGCGAAAATCCGGAACGATTCCAGGCCGAACAGCGCGGTCATCGTCCTAGACCTTTATCGTAGTGAGGATGCGCATCGCGATCAGATTGATGATCAGCATCAGGACGGTCGCGCCCACCAGGTAGGGGAAATAGGGATAGTCCTCGACCTGGGTGAAATAGCCCGGATGGACGAATTCGATCACGATGCCGATGCCGAAGGGAAAGACCGACAGCAGCCAGGCGGAGAACCGCCCCTCGGCGGTGATCGCCTTGACCTTGCGGAACATGCGGAAGCGCTCGCGGATGATGTTGGAGAGCTTGGCGAGCGACTCCGCGAGATTGCCCCCGGATTCCTGCTGGATCTGCACCGCGACGGTGAGATAGCCGAGGTCGGCCGAGCCCACCCGGTCGGCGACGCCCGCGATGGCAGCCGGAACGTCCAGGCCGTAGAGGATCTCGCTGGACGCGATCTGGAATTCCAGCCCGAGCGGATCGGGCATCTCGCGGCCGACCACCGAAATGGCGCCGCTCAGCGGATGGCCGACGCGCAGGCTGCGCACGATCAGGTCGATCGCGTCGGGCAGCTGCTCCTCGAACTTCAGCCGGCGCTTGGTGCGCGCCTGCGACAGGAAGCCGATGACGGCGGCGGGGCCCGCGACGAGCGCAAACAGCAAGGTGTAGGGAAGATATTTCGGCGGCAGCACGAACAGCGACGGCACGAAGGCGAGCAGGGTCGCCACGCAGGAGATGATGATCGCCCGGTCCTTGCTCAGCGCGATGCCAGACTGGCGCAGCAGCAGCGTGAGGCGGTTGTTGAACGGGATGAAACGATGCCAGGTGAGATCGACCGCCACGCCGGGCTTGAGGAATTCGAGCGTCGTCCGCCTGTCGTCCTTGTCGGCGCCTTTGTTGAGCAGCCGGCGGCGCACGATCTCGTCGTCGATGCCCCGCGCCGAGCGGATGAATCCGATGGCGGCATCGGTCACCAGGATGATCGCGATGACGATCAAGCCGTAAAGGAGCAGGCCGAGAGCACTGGGCATGCCGCGTCAATCCATTTTGAACAGATCGGGCGCCACGTGCAGATTGGATTCTTCGGCGCGCTGGAGAAATTTCGGCCGGATCCCGGTGGCGCGGTGCACGCCCAGGATCCGCCCTTCCCCGTCCATGCCGGTGCGCTCGAATCTGTAGATCTCCTGCATGGTGATGGTGTCGCCTTCCATGCCGGTCAATTCCTGCACGCTCGTCACGCGCCGGCCGCCGTCGCTGAGGCGCTGGACCTGGATGACCATCTGGACGGCAGAGACGATCTGGCCGCGCAGCGACTTCAGCGGAATCTCGATGCCGGTCATGCCGACCATGTGCTCGACGCGGGTGAGCGCGTCGCGCGGAGTGTTGGCATGGATCGTGGTCATCGAGCCGTCATGGCCGGTGTTCATGGCCTGGAGCATGTCGAGCACTTCGGGACCGCGGATTTCGCCGACCATGATGCGGTCGGGGCGCATGCGCAGCGCATTGCGCACGAGATCGCGCTGGGTGACCTCGCCCATCGATTCCGCATTGGCGGGCCGCGTTTCCATGCGCGCGACATGGACCTGCTGCAATTGCAGCTCGGCGGTGTCCTCGATGGTGATGATGCGCTCGCGATCGGAGATGAAGCTCGACATCGCGTTCAGCAGCGTCGTCTTGCCCGAACCCGTGCCGCCGGAGATCAGCACATTGAGATGGGCGCGCACCACAAGCTCGAGCAGCAGCGCGATATGGCGGTTGATCGTGCCGACCTCGATCAGACGATTGAGCGTATACGGCATCTTGGAGAATTTGCGGATCGACAGCAGCGGGCCATCGACGGCGCAAGGCGGCACCAGCGCATTGACGCGGCTGCCGTCCGGCAGGCGCGCGTCGACCCAGGGCTGGGATTCGTCGACCCGCCGGCCGACGGCGCCCACGATCTTCTGGATGATGCGCATCAGATGGCGCTCGTCCTTGAAGCGGGCCGGCGTCGCCTCGAGGCGCCCGGCGCGCTCGACGAACACATGACGGTGCGTGTTCACCAGGATGTCGGAGACGGTGACGTCCTTGAGAAACGGTTCGAGCGGGCCGAGGCCCAGTACCTCGTCGAGAATCTCGTCGACCAGTTGGTTGTACTCGGTGGTGTTGAGGGCGATGTTCTCGCCGGCCAGCAGGTCCTTGATCATCGGCGACACTTCGCGCGCCAGATCGTCGCGGCTGACCTTGTCCAGAACGCTGAGGTTCAGGATCGCCAGCAGCTTCTCATGCAGGAACACCTTGAGGTCGGTATATTTGCCGCCCGGATGCAGCGTCACCGGCACGGGCTCGATGGTCGCGACATCCGCCGGGGTGTTGTCGCCCAGCTTCTTGCCGCGGCGGGCAAGGTCGGCGGTGCTTTTCTCAAACATGGCCGTCACTCATTGCCGAACGGCCATCTGGATTTCTTGCGGACGAGAGCATCGAGCCGCAGGTCGCCGGCCAGGATGTTGCTCAACTGCGCGGTGAACTTGCTGTCGGGGCGGAGCTGCACGGCGGCCTGGCCCTGGGCGTGCGACAGCGAGATCAGCGGATAGTCGTCGGGAAGAACGTGGTCGACGGTGCGCCCGATGGCCTTTTCGAACTGGCTGGTGGAAATGTCCGAGCCCTTGCTCATGGACTGGCCGCGATTGAGCATGATCTTGAGCGGAAGGTTGCCGAGGCCTTCCTGGTCGAGAAGCTTGAGGAACTGGGCGACGCGATGCACCGAGGCGACGGACGGCGCGCAAACCAGATAATCGAATTCGGCCTCGCGCAGCACGATGTCCGTCCATTGCGCCAGCGCGACGGGAAGATCGATGACGACATGGGCGAAGCGCAGCTTGGCGATCTTGATGATGCGGGCGATCATTTCCGAACTGTAGGCGTTGAGCGGAAACGGCAATTGCGGCGCTGTCAGCACGCGCAGGCCGCTGGCATGCTTGATCATCATGCCTTCGAGCATCTCGCGGTCGAGACGGCTCGGATCGTCGATCAGCCCGTCGATCGGCGAGAAGCTGTTGAGATCGAGCAGGCTGGCGGCATTGCCGTACTGGATGTCGAGATCGAGCAGGCAAGTCTCGCCGTCGCGGTCCTTGGTCGCCAGCAGGACGGCCGCGTTGACCGCGAGCGTCGTGGCGCCGGCGCCGCCGGCGACATGGAGGAAGGTGATCGCGCCGCCCAGGCTGGTGTCCAGCACCGGCGTCCTGTCGTGCACGCCAGCGACGCGCGCGAACAGTTCCTGCGCGTCGGCATTGTCCAGCGGCTTGAGCAGGATATCGTCGGCGCCGGCGCGGATGGCGCGCAAGGCGTTGAAATCGGCGGAGCGCTCGATCAGCGCGATGACGGGCACCTTGGTGGCACGCGCCTTCTCCTTCAGGTCGCGAAGAAGCGCGAGGTCGTCGTCGTTGGAGACGTCGACATCGACCAGCAGCACGTCGGGCCGCTGCGCGCCGCCGAGCAGCGAGCTGATGACCTGCGACACGCGCAGCTTCATCTCGAACGAGATGTTCTTGAGACCGGCGAGCGCCGCCTCGAGCTCCGCGCGGTCGGCTTCGGAGCGCAGCAGCACGAAGATATTCAAGGGCGCGGCGCCCGCCGCCCTGGGTTCGGCGTTCGAGGTGAATTTCGGTTCGAGCTTCATCGCCACGCGCACTCCGCATGTCCGAAGATCAAACCGTTTCCCGCCGCGACCGTCATTGGCTCCATTCGCCCTAGTTCGAGCCTGAAGAACTGCTGCTGCCGCCGCCCGAACCGCCGCCGCCCTGGCTTTGGTTGGACGTGTTCGGATCGACCGGCACGATGATCTTGCCGTCAAGATAGCGCTGTTCGCCCGCTTGCGCGCGCTGCCCGTTCATCGAAATCCCCAGATGGGTGCCCGGGGCGCCCGGGTGGACCGTCTGCGCGGCGATATTCTGCCGCACCGCGGTCGGGAGGGGCGGTTCGGTTTCGCAGCCGGCAAGGACGACCAGGCAGGCGACGACGAGAAGCGGTCTCATGAGGCATTCCCTCCGGTATGTTTGTCCTGGGCGACGGGTGCGCTGACTTGCGGAACGGCCGCGGGCGGCGGCGGGCTGGCGGGCATTGGATCGCCGGCAGGCGGGCCTTCGATCCGGCCGGAACCGAACAGGTCCAGCGGATCGGGTGGCGTGATCTGCTCGGTCGGCGTCGCGATTTGGTCTTTCGTGGTCGGCTGAACCAGGTGGACCGTGATGAACACCACAAGTTCGGTCTGGTCACGCTGGTAATTGGTGGAGCGGAACAGCGCGCCGAGCACCGGGATGTTGCCCAGGCCCGGAAGCTGGCTGATGCCGTTGCTGTAGTCGTCCTGCAGCAGGCCGGCGATCGCGAAACTCTCGCCGTCGTTCAATTCGACGGCCGTGGTCGCGCGGCGGATCTTGAGGCCCGGAACATTGATGCCGTTGGTGGTGACCGAAAGCGTGGGATCGATCGCGCTGACTTCGGATTTGATGGCGAGGTTGATCAGCTTGCCGTCGAGCACCGTGGGGGTGAACGACAGGCCAGCGCCGAATTCCTTGAACTCGATGGTGGTGGTCGGCACGGTGCCGACGACGGTTTGGGCGATCGGTATGGGGAACTCACCGCCCGCCAGGAAACTCGCGGTGTCGCCAGAGAGCGCGACGAGGTTGGGCTCCGCCAGAGTGCGCACCAGGCCCTTCTTCTCCAGCGTGTCGAGCGTCGCCGTCAGGCTGTAGCCGCTGCCTGTCAGCGTCGTCGCCAGCGTTCCGAAAGCGGTCAGCGGAACACCATTGCCGATCACGGGCACCGACGTGCTGCTGCCGATGCGGATGCTCCCCGAATAGTCGACGCCGAGGTCCTTCATGGTCGTGCGCTCGACTTCGGCGAATTTCACTTCAAGCAGCACCTGCTGGCTGCCGGTCACGGTCAGCAGGTTCGTGACCATGCCCGGCGCGAAGCGGTCCGCGACGGCGGCGATCTGGCGCAGATGATCCATGTTGGCGACCCGTCCGCTCAACACGAGCGCGCCACCGGCGGGCTCGATGCTGATCCGTTCGTCCGGCATCAGGTCGTGGATGCGCAGCTTGAGGTCTTCGATGTCGAAGGTGACGACGATGTCGAGGACGGCGAGCGCCTTGCCGTTGCCGTCCTGGATCGCGAGGTTCGTCGTGCCCTGCTTCTTGCCCAGGATGTAGAACGTGGTGCGCGAGACCGGCACGACATCGG
>DATNNS010000037.1:0-2645 GCA_035601715.1 Rhizomicrobium sp. | reverse complement strand
CCCGCGCCCGCCGAGACCTCGCCCTATGCGATGTCGGGGACCGATGCGGCCGGCCACATGCGCAAGCTCGAAGAGATCGAATCGGAGATCATCCGCATGGCGATCTCGCGCTATGATGGCCATATGTCGGAAATCGCCAGGCGGCTGGGCATCGGCCGCTCGACGCTCTACCGCAAGCTCAAGGATTTCGGTCTTGAGGAGCACGCGGCGGAAGAACCGATCGAAGACCAGCCGCGTCAGGCCGCCAGCTAGCGGCCCATCCCGAGCGCGCTCAGATAGAGATCGAGCATCGCGTCCTGCTCCTGGCGGTCGGCGCTGTCGAGTTTTCGCAAGCGCACGACCTGGCGCATGATCTTGGTGTCGAAGCCCTGCCCCTTGGCCTCCGAATAGATTTCGCGAATGTCCGCGGCCAGCGCCGCCTTTTCTTCCTCGAGCCGCTCGACGCGCTCGATGAAGGATTTCAGATGCTCTTTCGCGAAGCCGGATTTGGCCATTGTCGTTCCCGTGCTGGTAAGGGGCGCGGAAATTAGGGCATTTCGTTTTGCCTTCAAAGCGAAAACTCTTCCACCCTCCCCTTGAGGGAGGGTCGAAAAATCCGCAGGATTTTTCGGGAAGGGGGTAAGTGTCGAAACCGTCCCCCTCCCCGAAAACGCTCCGCGTTTTCGACCCTCCCTCAAGGGGAGGGTAGATTCATTTGCTGTGGGTCTTTTGCGCGGCGCTGAAAGCGGCCTGCTGCTCGGCGCTGGCTTCTTTCTGATGGCGTTTCTTCCATTCCGACGGCGGCATGCCGTAGACGATCTCGCGCGCCTTGTCCTTTTCGAGCACGATGCCCTTCTCCGCCGCCGCCTCGCGGTACCAGTCGCCCAGACAGTTGCGGCAGAACCCGGCCAGGTTCATCAGATCGATATTCTGCACGTCGGTGCGCGCGCGCAGATGCGCGACCAGGCGGCGGAAGACGGCCGCCTCCAGTTCCAGGCGCATGGTTTCGTCCATAATTGCGTCTCCCTTGAGCGGCCGGGTGAAATGGATCGCGGCCGGCGCCATCGCCGCCAGGGCCTCGTCGAGGATCGGCTTCAGCCGGTGCGCGAACGCGCGCGCCGCATCCGGCGTCGCGATCAGGTCCTGTCTTATTTCGATCAGCACATGCGGCAGCCCGTTCATCGTGCCGTGCACATACATGCAGTCGCCTTCGAGCTCGCCGGAATAAGGCTCGTTGTCGCCGACGGCGAAACCGGCGCGCGCCAGCGCCGCGATCAGCGGCCGCGCCAGCCGCGCGTCGCGATCCCACAACACGCCGACCTCCCACGGCCGCTTCTCGCCCTTCCACACCGGCGTGAAGCTGTGCATCGACAGCAGCGTGGGCACGATCCCCGCCGCGCGCCTGGCCACGATCTCGGCCGCGATGGCGCCGTGATAGGGCGCGTGGAACTTGGCGAGCCGATGCGCGATCTCCGTCGCATCGGCATGGCGGTTGCCCGGGACGATGCGCCCGTCGGACAGCTTCATCACCAAAGTGGGATCCTCCGCGCCGCGGTTGAGATCGATCAACAGACGCGACCAGCGCGCCAGGATCGCCGGCGCCCCGAACGCCCTGGCGAGCGTGCGCGTGACCTCGGCCGCGCCGATGTCGCAGGCGATATGTGTCGCAAAAGCGCCTTGTTCGAGGCCCAGCGTGCCGTAGCCGTCCGGGAGCGCATTCGCCGCATGATCGCACAGCAGGATGACGGACGCGCCCGCGGCATCCGGTTCCAGCTTTTCGTAGGCGCTTTCGTTCATCGCGATGCCACCATAGCCGAGCCGCGCGTTGACAGAAATCGGCCCATGCGCGACACCCTGCCATGCGCTTCGTCTTAGCCGCCCTGGTCCTTCTCGCAGGCGCGGCGCCGGCCCAGGCCGCGTTCACGCTCTGCAACAAGACGGGCCATCCGGCCAAGGTCGCGCTCGGCCGCTTTAACGGCACCGATTGGGGCAGCGAGGGTTGGTGGACCATCGCCCCCGGCCATTGCCAGACGCTGGTCCCGGGCGCGCTCGATGCCCGCTATTACTATCTCTATGCCAGCGACGGCGGCTCGGGCACCTGGGACGGCAGCCACGGTTTCTGCGTGGGAACGGCCGACAAGTTCGCAATCGTCGGGCGCGGCGATTGCGGCGCGCGCGGCTATGCGCGCAAAGGCTTCTATGAAGTCGACACCGGCGAAAACACCGACGTCACCAAATCGATTTCGGACTGAGCCATGAAACGCGGACGCAAGACCAAGATCGTCGCCACACTGGGCCCGGCGTCGTCCTCGCCCGAACAGTTGAAGGCGCTGTTCGCCGCCGGCGCCGACGTCTTCCGCATCAATATGAGCCACACCTCCCATGAGCGCCTGGCCGAGCTGCACGCCGCCGTGCGCGCGCTCGAGGAGCAGCAAGGCCGGCCGATCGCGATCCTGGTCGACCTGCAGGGCCCGAAAATCCGCGTCGGTTCGCTGCTCGGCGGCCATCTCGCGCTCAAGGTGGGCGACCGCATCAGGCTGGTGCGCGAGGCGGTGTCCACCGAAACGATGGTGCTGCCCATTCCCCATACCGAAGTGTTCGCCGCCCTCAAGCAGAAGCACTGCCTGATGATCGACGACGGCAAGATCCGCCTGCGCACTTTCGCC
>DATNNS010000036.1:0-4848 GCA_035601715.1 Rhizomicrobium sp. | reverse complement strand
CGTTCCCCCACCCGAAAACGCGAAGTGCGTTTTCGACCTCCCCGCAAGGGGGAGGTCGAGATACTACGCCGCCTGCTTCACCGGTGCGAAGCGGGTGTAAAACGTCTCGTTCTTCGCGGCCATGTCGCGCAGCAGTTTGTTGGGCTTGAAGCGGTCGCCGTATTTGGCGGCGAAGGCGTCGCAGCGCGCGACGAAGGCGGCCGCGCCCACCGTGTCGATGTACGACACCGGGCCGCCGGTGAAGGGTGCGAAGCCCCAGCCCAGGATGGCGCCGACGTCGGCGTCGCGCGGGTCGGTGACGACGCCTTCCTCGAAGCAGCGCGCCGCTTCCAGCGCCTGGATGGTGAGGAAGCGCTGCTTCATCACGTCGACATCGGCGTCGGTGTTCCACTTGCCGCCCTTGTAGGCGAGCAGCTCCGGCCAGATGCGGATGCGTTTGCCCTTGGCGTCGTAGTCGTAGAAGCCCTTGCCGTTCTTGCGGCCGAGCCGCCCGTTCTTCTCGACCACCCAGGCGAGGAACTCCTCGCTCGGATCGACTTTGTCGATGCCCATGTCCTTGCGGGTCTGGCGCGTCACCTTGAGCGCGGTGTCGATGCCGACGGAGTCCACGACTTCGAGCGAGCCCATCGGCATGCCGGCCATGCGCCCGACATTCTCGATCATCGCGGGATGGATGCCTTCGGCCAGCATCGCCATGCCTTCGCGGGTGTAAGTGCCGAAGCAGCGCGAGGTGTAGAAGCCTCTGGAGTCGTTGACGACGATGGGCGTCTTCTTGATCTTCTGGACGAAATCCATCGCCACCGCGAGCGCATGATCGTTCGTCTGCTTGCCGCGGATCACTTCGACGAGACCCATGCGGTCCACCGGCGAGAAGAAATGCACGCCGATGAACAGCGCCGGCCGGTCGCTCGCTTCCGCCAGCCCCGTGATCGGCAGCGTGGAGGTGTTCGAGCCGAACACCGCGTCCTTCTTCAGCACGGCGCAGGCTTTCTTGGTCGCCTCCGCCTTCACCGCGCGGTCCTCGAACACCGCCTCGATCACGAGATCGACGCTCTTGAGGTCGCCGAAATCGGCGGTGGGATGCACGCGGGCGAGCAGCTCGGCCTTCTTCTCCGGCGTCGATTTCCCGCGCTCGATCTGCTTGTCGAGGATGCCGGCGACGTGATCCTTGCCGGCTTGCGCCTTTTCCGCCGTCGTATCGACCAGTACCACGTCGATGCCGGCCAGCGCCGAGACATAGGCGATGCCGCCGCCCATCACGCCGGCGCCCAGGATGCCGACCGTTTTGGTCTCCGTCGGCTTCTCGCTTTTCGGCCGCCGCGCGCCCTTGCCGAGATCCTGCATCGAGAGGAACAGCGAGCGGATCATGTTGCGGCTTTCGGGCTGCATCATCAGCTTGGTGAAATAGCGCGCCTCGATGCGCAGGCCCGCATCGATCGGTACCTGCAGGCCCTCATAGACGCACGACATGATGTAGCGCTGCGCCGGATAATTGCCGTAGCTCTCCTTGCGCAGCATCGCATTGCCCATGGTGAAGGTCTGGCCGCCGCCGGGGGAATAGGGTCCGCCACCGGGAATCTTGAAGTCCTTCGCGTCCCACGGCTGCGCCGCTTTCGGATTGGCTTTCGCCCAGGCTTTCGCGTTGGCGACGATTTCTGCGAGCGGCGCCACCGCCTGCACCAGCTTCATGCCGAGCGCCTTCTGCGGATCGACGCTGGTGCCCTGCAGCAGCATCGGCAGCGCCTGCATGGCGCCGACGAGGCGCGGCAGACGTTGGGTGCCGCCGCCGCCCGGCAGCAATCCCACTTTCGCTTCCGGCAGGCCGAGCTGGATCTTCGGATTGTCGGTGACGACGCGATAATGGCACGCGAGCGTCACTTTCAACCCGCCGCCGAGCGCGAGCCCGTTGATCGCGGCCGCCACCGGCTTGCCGCAGGTCTCGAGCTTGCGCAGCGCGTTGTGGAACTGCATCACGCCCTGATAGCGCGCCGCCACCGCTTCTTCCGGCGAGGCCGGCTTGCCGGCGAAAGTGGCGCCGGATTCCATCTCGTCCAGCGCCGCGCCGGCGCAGAAGCCGTTCGCCTTGCCGGATGTGATGACGAGGCCCTTGATGGCGGCGTCGCCGGCGACCGTCTCGGCGACCTTGGCGAGCTCCGCGATCGCCGAAGAGGTCAGCACATTCATCGTGCGTCCCGGCACATCCCAGGTGAGCGTGACGATGCCATCGGCATCCTGATCCCATTTGAAATTTTTCAGTTCCATGTTGGTCTCCTAATCACCCTCCCCTTGAGGGAGGGTCGAAAAATCCGAAGCGCTAGCGGAGGATTTTTCGGGGAGGGGGACTGGCGCGGAAGCCGGTGCACGCCCCCTCCCCGAAATTTTGCTCCGCAAAATTGTCGGCCCTCCCTCAAGGGGAGGGCGGTTTTCACACCCTTTCAATTATCGTCGCCGTGCCCATGCCGGCGCCGACGCAGAGCGTGACGAGGGCGGTGGAGAGATCGCGGCGTTCGAGCTCGTCGAGCACCGTGCCCAGGATCATCGCGCCGGTGGCGCCGAGCGGATGGCCCATCGCGATGGCGCCGCCGTTGACGTTGATCTTGTCGTGCGGAATGTTCAGCACCTTCATGAAGCGCAGCACCACGCTCGCGAACGCCTCGTTGAGCTCGTAGAGATCGATGTCGCTCACCTTCATGCCGGCGCGCTTGAGCACCTTCTCGGTCACATAGGAGGGGCCGGTCAGCATGATCGACGGTTCCGAGCCGATCGAGCCGAAAGCGCGGATGCGCGCGCGCGGCTTCAGGCCGGCCGACCTGCCCGCTTCCTTGCTGCCCATCAACACGGCGGCGGCACCGTCGACAATGCCGCTCGAATTGCCGGCATGGTGGACGTGGTTGATCTTCTCGACCTGCGGATAGCGCTGCTGCGCCACCGCGTCGAAGCCGGCCATCTCGCCGATCTGGGCGAACGAGGCGTTGAGCGAAGCGAGCGACTGCATCGTCGCGTCGGGGCGCATGTGCTCGTCGCGGGCGAGCAGCGTCTGGCCCAATATGTCCTTCACCGGCGTGACGGACTTGTCGAAATAACCGTTCTTCCAGGCATTCGCGGCGCGCTTCTGGCTTTCGACGGCGAACGAATCCACGTCGTCGCGCGAAAAACCGTCCATCGTGGCGATCAGATCGGCGCCGATGCCTTGGGGGCTGAAATAGGATTTGAACGCGATCGAGGGATCGACCGCCCATGAGCCGCCCGAGGCGCCCATGCCGACGCGGCTCATGCTTTCGACGCCGCCGCCGACCGTCATGTCCGACTGGCCGCTCATCACCTGCCCCGCCGCCATGTTGCAGGCCTCAAGCCCGCTGGCGCAGAAGCGGTTGATCTGCACGCCCGCGACGCTCTCGGCATAATCGGCATTGAGCACCGCGAGCCGGGCGATATCGGCGCCCTGCTCGCCCACCGGGTCGACGCAGCCGAACACGACGTCGTCGACGAGGGTGGTGTCGAGCTTGTTGCGGTCGCGGATATTCTTGAGTACCTGGGTGCCGAGCTCGAGCGCCGTCACCTCATGCAGCGCGCCATCCTTCTTGCCCTTGCCGCGCGGCGTGCGCACGGTGTCGTAGACGAAGCATTCGGTCATGGGGTTCTCCTGATTTTCAATTCTCGGTCGGCATGACGCCGTAGCCGGACACGCGCACGCGCGGCTGCGCATCCTCGTGATGCTCGGCCAGTTTGTTCTCGATCATGGTGATGCCGAGTTTCAGTTCTGCGACGGCTTCCACGATGTCGGCGCGCTGGCGCTCGAGCGTCGCGATGCGTTCGGCGAATTTCTTGCGGGTGTGCTGGAGCTGGGCGACGCCGCCGTCGCCCGTGTCGTAGAGGTCGAGGATTTCGCGGATCTCGGCCAGCGTGAAGCCGACGCGGCGGCCGCGCAGGATCAAGGTGAGCCGGGCACGGTCGCGCGGCGAGTAGATTCGGGCCTGTCCGCGCCTTGCCGGCGCGAGCAGGCCCTCGTCTTCATAGTGGCGGAGCGTCCGCGAGGTGACGCCGAGTTCCTTCGTCAATTGACGGATGGAGAAGGTCTGGCTCAGCGTCATCCCCGGACATTAGTCCGGCCCCAGATGGTCCCTTGTGGGCGGGGCTATACTTGACGCTTACGTCAACGTCAAGGCGGTGTGACGTATGACCTTTAAGCCGCCGCGCGGATCGGGTGGCTCTCCAGCGCCAGGTTCTCGGCCGCGAAATCCCAGTTGAGCAGCTTCTTCAGGACGGCTTCGAGATATTTCGGCCGCTCGTTCTGATAGTCGAGATAGTAAGCGTGCTCCCAGACATCGACGCACAGCAGGCAGTTGATGCCCATCGCCATCGGATCGATCGCGTTGCCGGTCTTTTCGATCGACAGCCTGCCCGCCTTCGACACCAGCCACGCCCAGCCGGAGCCGAACTGCTCCTTGCCCGCCGTCGCAAGCGCCTCGATCAGCTTGTCGGTTCCGCCGAAATCGCGCGCGATCGCGTCGTTCAATTCGCCTTTCGGCGCGGCGGCGTTCGGCGAAAGGCTGCGCCAGTAGAAATCGTGGTTCCACACCTGTCCGGCGTTGTTGAAGATCTTCTTCTCCGCCGCGCCGTCCTTGCCGGCGGTCGCGCGCACGATCTCCTCCAGCTTCATCTCGGCATAGCGCGTGCCGTCCACCAGTGTGTTCAGCGTCTCCACATAGGTCTTGTGGTGCTTGTTGTAGTGAAACCCGACCGTCTTCGCGCTGATGGCGGGTGCGAGCGCGTCTTCGGCGTAGGGCAGCGGCGACAATGTGAACGGACCGGCCATGACGGAACTCCTTCAATGGTGATAGCGGCGCG
>DATNNS010000035.1:0-2311 GCA_035601715.1 Rhizomicrobium sp. | reverse complement strand
CCCAAACCACAGATGATTGTCGGCCGGCCCGCGGTTTGGTTCTGCGGCCGGTATCCAGCCATTGGAGCGTTCGCCCGAGGCGCTCGCGAACAGGTCGATCTGGCCCAGCTCCGTGCCGCCCGAGACGCCGCCGCGATAGGTGCCGAGCGTACCCGCCGCTGCGTCGGCGACCGCGATGCCGTCCGTCGTGTCGCGCTCGCTGAGCAGGATCGTGCCGGTGAGCGCGCCCGCGCCGTAGGGTCCCGCACCGGCGCCGCGCACCACGTCGGCGCTGCCGACATCCTCGGCCGGCAACGCGCTCCAGATCACCCAGCCCCCGAACGGATCGTTCAGCGGGACGCCGTCGAGCATCACCAGCGCGCGGCTGGTGCCTGACGGCGCGATCTCGCGCAGGCTGACGCCTTCCGTGGTCGCGTTGGCATTGAGGCTGGTCGAGCGGCGGAACAGCGACAGGCCCGGCACCTGTTCCAGCGCCGCGTCGAGCTGGTCGAACTGGACGAGTTCGCTGCTATCCAGCTTGGTCGTCGAGAACGCCGCGGCGCCGACCGGCTCGGGCAACCGCGCGGCCGTGACCATGACGGTCTCGACCTGGGCGCGCGCCGGCGACGCCACGGCCAGCAAGACGGCCGCGACGCCCGCGGATTTGCGAACGGACACCCGAATTGACATATTGTCAGCCCACCCTCCCGGCAGAGCATAGCCCATGAACGCCCCCTTTAATCCACCGGCCGATCTGGATGTCGCGATCATTGGCGCGGGCTTCTCCGGACTGTGCATGGCGATCCACCTCAAAAAGGCGGGCTACAAATCTTTCACGATCTTCGAGAAGGCCGGCGACCTCGGCGGCACCTGGCGCGACAACCGCTATCCCGGCTGCGCCTGCGATGTGCCGTCCCATCTCTACTCTTTTTCCTTCGAGCAGAATCCGGATTGGTCGCGAAGCTTTTCTCCCCAGGCCGAAATCTGGCGCTACATGAAGGACTGCGCCGGCAAGCACGGCATCTTACCCCACATGCGCTTCAATGCCGCCGTGGCCAGCGCCGCATATGACGAAAGCGCGCAACTGTGGCGGCTGCGCCTCAAGGATGGAGAGACTGTAACCGCCCGCGCGGTGGTGAGCGGCATCGGCGCGCTGCATTTGCCCGCCTTCCCGAAGATCAAAGGTCTGGAGACCTTCGCCGGCCGCGCCTTCCATTCGTCGGACTGGGACGAGAGCTACGATCTCGCCGGCAAGCGCGTCGCGGTGATCGGCACCGGCGCCAGCGCGATCCAGATCGTGCCCAACATCGCGGGCAAGGTTAAGGAGCTCTCTCTGTTCCAGCGCACGCCCTCCTGGATCGTGCCGCGCATGGACCGCGCGTTCTCCGACAAGACCAAGAGCCGCTTCCGCAGGTTCCCGCGCCTGCAGCGCGCGCTGCGCCATGTCATCTATCTCGCGCTCGAATCGCGTGCGCTGGGCTTCATCTCACGGCCGGGCATGCTCAAGGCGGGCGAGAAGATGGCGCGGGACTATATCGCGCGCAGCATTCCCGATCCGGCGATGCGCCAGAAGCTGACGCCGGATTACGCGATGGGCTGCAAACGCATCCTGATCTCCGACGATTTCTACGGCGCACTGACCAGGCCCAATGTCGAGCTCGTCACCGACGCCATTCGCGAAGTGACGCCGCAAGGCATCGTCACCGAGGACGGCAAACTGCGCGAGTTCGACGCGCTCGTCTATGCGACGGGCTTCCGCGCCACCGAGGTTCTCGCCGA
The DNA here is from genome assembly GCA_035601715.1 of Rhizomicrobium sp. Taxonomy (GTDB): domain Bacteria; phylum Pseudomonadota; class Alphaproteobacteria; order Micropepsales; family Micropepsaceae; genus Rhizomicrobium. Next base: position 553 of record DATNNS010000035.1, on the reverse strand, counting down.
AATGCGGGTCACCGGGCGCGGCGGGCGGCAACTGGCCGACGACTGGAAAGACGGCGCGCAGGCCTATTACGGCATCGCGGTCAGCGGCTATCCGAATTTCTTCATGCTGCTCGGCCCCAACACCGGCCTCGGCCACAACTCCATCATCTTCATGATCGAGGCGCAGACGCGCTACATCATGGATTGCTTGCGCTGGCTGCGCGGCGGCGGCGAAGTGGACGTACGCGAAGACGTGCAGCGCGATTTCAATGCGACGCTACGGACGAAGATGGAGCGCACCGTGTGGAAGTCCGGCTGCCGCAGCTGGTACCTCAACGAGAACGGCAGCAATTCGGTCATCTGGCCCGGATTCACAGTCGATTATTGGTGGAAAACCCGCCACGCCAGGCGCGCCGATTTCACGGTGAGACCGGCCAAGGTGGCGGCGTAACCCGCATCCGCGCTAATCTCCCTTTCACGCGCCGGCTCGTGCGCGGGAAATCCTGGGGGAAATCATGAAGCGCGCACTCATCGTCGCGGCCTTGGCCAGCCTGCTGCTCGGCGGCGGGGCAAC
>DATNNS010000034.1:0-2334 GCA_035601715.1 Rhizomicrobium sp. | reverse complement strand
AAACGCTTCGCGTTTCGACCTCCCCACAAGGGGGAGGTTGATTCAGTCTCGACTTTGCTAAGCTCCCTCCATGACAACCACCGAATCCTCCGATCCCGCCGCTCTCAAGCGCGCCGCCGCCCTCCGCGCTCTCGATTTTGTCGAGGACGGGATGAAGCTTGGCCTCGGCACCGGATCGACGGCGGAGGCGTTTCTCGAAGTGCTGGCGCCGCGGGTGCGCGGCGGGTTGAAGGTGATCGGCGTGGCGACGTCGGAGCGCACGGCGCAGAAGGCGCGCGCGCTCGGCATCCCCATCGCCGAGCTCGACACCCAGGCGCCGCTCGACCTCGACATCGACGGCGCCGACGAGGCCGACCGCGATCTCAACCTGATCAAGGGCGGCGGCGGCGCGCATCTGCGCGAGAAGATCGTGGCGACATCGTCGCGGCGCATGATCGTCATACTCGATGAGAGCAAGCTGGTTGCCAGGCTCGGCCGCTTCCCGCTGCCGGTGGAAGTGGCGACTTTCGGCCATGCGACGACGGCCGCGCGCATCGTCAACGCCGCCGGCAAGCTCAAATACCGCAACGTGCCGCTCACGCTGCGCACCAAGGACGATGCGCCGTTCAAAACCGACGGCGGGAATTACATCTACGACTGCGCGTTCGGCGCGATCACCGACGCGGCGGCGCTGGCCGAAGCGATCTCGGACATTCCCGGCGTGATCGAACACGGGCTGTTCGTCGGCATCGCGAGCACGCTTGTGATCGCGCGCGCCGATGGCGTGGAAGTGATCGAAAAGAAATGAGTTACGATTACGACCTCTTTGTCATCGGCGGCGGCTCCGGTGGCGTGCGGGCGAGCCGGATGGCGGCACTGGCGGGCAAGCGCGTGGCCATCGCGGAGGAATACGGCTTCGGGGGCACCTGCGTGATCCGCGGCTGCATCCCCAAAAAGCTGTTCGTCTATGCCGCCCAGTTCGGCGAGGATTTCGAGGATGCCGCGGGCTTCGGCTGGACGGTGCCCGAGAAGCGTTTCGACTGGAACGTGCTCGTCGCCAACAAGAACAGGGAGATCGCGCGGCTGTCCGACATCTACCGCGCCAATGTCACCAAGGCCAGCGCGGAGATCGTCGACGACCGCGCGGAATTCGAAGATCCGCACACGATCCGTCTGAAGAAGGCGAACCGGACGGTCACGGCCGAACGCATCCTGATCGCCACCGGTGGGCGGCCGGCGAAAGCGCTGGGCGAATTGCCGGGCGCGGAGCATTGCATCACGTCGAATGAGGCGTTTTATCTCGAGAAACTGCCCAAACGCATCGTCATCGTCGGCGGCGGCTATATCGCGGTGGAGTTCGCCAACATCTTTCACGGCCTCGGCTGCGAAGTGACGCTGGTCTATCGCGGCGACAAGGTGTTGCGCGGCTTCGACATGGACATGCGCGACGCCTTGACCGATTCCATGACCCAGTCCGGCATCCGGATCGTCGCCCACCGCAACTTCACGAAGATCGACAAGCGCGGCGCGGAATTGTTCGCCGTCACCGATCACGGCGAAATCATCGAGACCGATGCGGTGATGCTGGCGGTGGGGCGCGAGCCGAATACCGATGGGATGGGGCTGGAGAAAGCGGGCGTGGCGCTGGGCAAGAAAGGCGAGGTGAAGGTCGACAAATTTTCGCAGACCAACATCGCCCACATCCACGCCATCGGCGACGTCACCGACCGGCTCGCGCTGACGCCGGTGGCGATCTACGAGGCGATGTGCTTCACGCGCACGGTCTATGAAAACCAGCCGACATCCGTCGATTACCGCCTGATTCCGACGGCGGTGTTCAGCCGCCCCGAGATCGGCACCGTGGGCCTGAGCGAGGAAAAGGCGCTGGCCGAAGGCCATTCCATCGACGTCTACAAATCGGTCTTTCGTCCGCTCAAGCACACCCTGTCGGGCCGCGAGCATCGCGCGCTGTTCAAGCTGATCGTGGATTCCAAAACGGACAAGGTTCTCGGCTGCCACATCTTCGGCTTCGACGCGGCGGAGATCGTCCAGCCCGTCGCCGTGGCCCTCAAGATGGGCGCGACAAAAACCGATTTCGATTCCACCATCGCGCTGCACCCAAGCGCCGCGGAAGAGCTGGTGACGATGCGAACGAAATCCTATTCGAAGGCGCCGCCATGAAGATCGATCTGCTGTCGCCCGAAAGCTTCGCTGCCGGCCATCCGCTGGCGCAATATCGCTGGCTGCGGGAGAACGCGCCGGTGTTCTGGCATGAGGAGCCCAATGGGAAAGGCTTCTGGGCGGTGACGCGCTTCAAGGATGTGTGGGAGGTGGCCCGCGACTTTCAGTCGTTCT
>DATNNS010000033.1:0-5459 GCA_035601715.1 Rhizomicrobium sp. | reverse complement strand
TGTTCGTGCTGCTCAGGCGGTATTATGCACGCAACGCGATGGACGTCGCCGGGTGATCGCGGGCCTTCAAATGTCCTGTGCGAATCTTTTCAGTCCCGGCACGGCCATCGCGGCTTCGAACTCCGGGGCGCGGGCTTCCTCCGCGAAGGTGAAGCCGGCCTTCGCATAGGCGCGCTCGCCGGCGAGGTTGCCGATCAGGAAGCTTATCTGGGCGCGGTGAAACCCCGCGGCGCGGCCGAGCTCCAATCCGCGCTGCAACAGCGCCTGCGTCACGCCGCGGCCGCGATGTTCGGGGCGGGTGGCGACGTTCTCGATCGTCCAGGCGCCGTCCTCGCCGGTCGTGCAGGAAAGAATGAACGCGCCGCGCGGCCACAATTGCTTGTGCTGTTCGCGGGAAAGTCCGCTACCGCGCGAGGCTTCCGCCATCGCGTCGGCGGACGCGTCATAGACGCTCTCGTCGCCGAACACGCAGAGCGCCGACGCCGGCGCGCCGTCCACCTCCGCGACATGGAACAGCGACCAGTGCCACCACGAGCGCGCCTTCGCCAAGGTCAGCCGGCGGCAGAAATCGAGACAGAAGCTTTCCGGCCGCGCGAGCACGATATCGAACCAGCCGCGCGCCAGATGCCCGCGGCTCGCGGTGAAGATCGTCCAGGCGAGGAAATCGGCATCGGCTTCGGAGGCCGGGCGCAGGGTAACTTCGTTCATTGCTGCCACGCGACTTTTTCAACCCAGTTCATTTCTACCGGCTGGCCGTTCTGCATCGCGGGCCGGAACTGCCACGCGCCGACGCATCGCTGCGCATATTTGTCGAAACGCGCGTCGCCACTGGAACGCTGTACGACGGCGTTCTTCACGCTGCCGTCCGTTTCGATGTTGAAAGCCAGCAAAGCCGTGCCGGGCGGCAGGATGTATTCGGAGCTCGAACTTCGCTGATAGTCACGGCAGACATGGGGAAGGCCAATGGCCACCGGCGAGATGATGGCGTTTGCGGGAATGGATTCCGGTTTGAAGCCCGCGACGCGCCAGCTAACTTTCGCCTGCCAGGGCACTTCGACCGGCTGTCCGTTTTGGGTGGCGGGTTTGTACAACCATCCCGATACGCAAGTGATGGCGGCCTGATCTAGAACGTCGATTCCACTGGACTGCGTGACCGTGACGTTCGTGACCGATCCGTCCGCGGTGATGTGGAACGACACTGTGTTGTCGCCCTCTTGACCGAGGCGCGTGGCCTCTCGCGGATACTGTTGCGCGCAAGTATGCGACCCCAGGGCTCCGGGTGGCTTTACGGGTGGCGGGGCCGGCGGAGCAGCTTGCGCCCAAGCGATGGTCGGCAGCATCAGCAGCAGGACGGCGAGACGTTTCATGGCGCTTTTCTCCCGGCGCGAACGGCGAGGCCATTCTGCCGCAAATGCGGCGCGCTGGCTTGACAACCTCTGCGTGTGTTCCTTATATGTTCTCCATGAACCAAGCCTCCCTGCGCGCCGGGGCCGACGCGGCACGAACCCAGGATTTCGCCGGACTTGCGGCCGGCGTTTCAGAGCTATCCGCCTTGCTCTATCGCCAATTGCGCGAGGGCGTCCGGATGGTCCGCGCGATGACCGACTACGCCGCCGCGCCCGGCGCCGATCTCCAACTGCGGCTGTTCTACGCCCGCCGTGTGTGCCGGCTGATGCGCGCCAGCACGGCGCTTGGCACGGCGCTGGCCCGGGTCGGCGCGGCCAAATTCCGGGAGGAGGGGGAGGGGGTCGCGCAAACCGTGAAAACAACGCCCGCCGAAAACCGGGGTTCTTCGCCCAACTGGCGCACCGGCGCGCCCGACGGGAACCGCAGCGCCGTCAGGCACGGGCTCCATACGAGAGAGCACCGCGAATTCCGCGCCGGTGTCGCTGAATGGAATAAGCGTACGCGCGTGTTGGTGAGATTGGCGCAAGTCGTTCGTTGTTCACCTCCCCCTTGTGGGGAGGTCGAAACGCTCGAGCGCAGCGCAAGCGTTTCGGGTAGGGGGTCGGTGTTAACGGAGAGGCCGTCCCCCTACCCGACGCGCTTGCGCGCGCCGACCTCCCCACAAGGGGGAGGTGAAGAAACACGCAGAAACGTCACGCGCGTTTCGCCGTATACGCGCGAATCGATGGCGGTGAAGCCTTCCGTGGCCGGCGCGGCTTCGTCCGCCGCGGTTTCGGCGACGAGGAGCGCGTCCGGCGCGAGCCAGTTGCCGCCCAGGAGTGAGCGCAGCGCGGGCGACATCAGGTTGCTGCGATATGGCGGATCGAGGAACACCAGGTCGAACGGCCCGCCGGCGCCGGCCGACATCGGGCCGAGATCGGTCGCGTCGCGCCGCCAGATCTTGGTCGCGCCGGTCAGGCCGAACGCTTCGACATTGCCGCGGATGAGTGCGCGGCTTTCGGCCGCCTCCTCGACGAACAGGCAGAATGCGGCGCCGCGCGAGATCGCTTCGAGGCCTAGCGCGCCGGTGCCAGCAAACAGATCGGCGACGCGCATTTCGTCGAGCGCGAGAGCGAATTCGCCATGCGCGAGGATGTTGAAGACCGCCTGGCGCACTTTGTCGGCCGTCGGGCGCACGCGCGCGTCGGCGGGCGCATGCAGGATGCGTCCGCCAAGGGCGCCGCCGGTGATCCTCATGGCGCGATCCTATCCGCCGCCTCACATCCGCGCGAGGGCCGCGGCGAGGCTGGCCTGATCGGCACGGGGCTTGTATAGCGGCGGCCATGTTGCGAGCCAGTGTCGTCGTCCTGATCGGTCTCGTCGCCGCGCTGCCCGCCGCGGCCCAGATCGATGCCGCGCCCAAGGTGCAGGCGCGGCTGGTCGGCGAGACGGGCGAGGCCGCGCCCGGCGGCACGCTGAGCGTGGCGCTGGAACAGGACATCCGCCCGGGCTGGCATACCTATTGGCTTAACCCGGGCGAGGCGGGGCTGCCCACGACCATCGAGTGGTCGCTGCCGGCGGGCTGGCATGCCGGCGCCATCCAGTGGCCCTATCCCAAGCGCCTGCCGGTCGGGCCGCTGATGGATTACGGCTATGAGGGCAAGCCGTGGCTGCTGAGCGCGATCGCGGTGCCGAAGGATGCGGCGCCCGGCATGATCGTGACGCTGAAGGCGCATGCGAGCTGGCTGGTCTGTCAGAACGTGTGCGTGCCGGAAGATCAGACGCTGAGCCTGCCGGTCTCGGTCAGCACAGCGCCGGCCGCGCCTTACGCGACCGTCGAAGAACAATTCGCCGCGGCGCGCGCGAAGATTCCGGCGGCGTCGCCCTGGCCGGTTAGCTTTCACGCGGGCGGCGACCTCGATCTCTACGTCGCCTCGCCGTCGCTGGCGAAAGCGCAATTGACGGATGCGACATTCTTTCCGTCCAGCGAAGGCGTCGTCACCGGCATGGCGCCGCAACAGATCGGCACGGCGGCGACCGGCATGGTGTTGCGGCTGAAGCCGGGGAACAAGGCGGCGGGCGCGAAGATGCTGTCCGGTGTCCTGGTGCTGACTTCGGCCGACGGTTCCGTACAGGCGTTGAGCGTCGACGCGAAGCCGGGCGCGGTTCCTCCGGCGCAGTTCGGCGGTGCTGCTGGCGACACGAGTCTCGCGCTCGCATTGCTGTTCGCGTTTCTCGGCGGGTTGATCCTCAACCTGATGCCTTGCGTGCTGCCGATCCTCGCGATGAAGGCGCTGGCGATCGCGAGCAAGGCGCATGGCGACAAGCGCGAGGCCGCGCGCGAAGGTTTCGCTTACGGCGCGGGCGCGATAGCGAGCTTCGTCGCGCTGGGCCTCGCTATCGTGGCGTTGCGCGCCGGCGGTGCCGCGGTCGGCTGGGGATTCCAGCTGCAGGAGCCGGCGGCGGTGGCCGCGTTCGCGCTGCTGATCTTCGCGGTCGGGCTCAATCTGTCGGGCGTGTTCGAATTCGCCAACGTCACCGCAGGTGATGCGCTCACGCGCCGCGGCGGCGTGACGGGCTCGTTCTTCACCGGCGTGCTCGCGGTCGCGGTGGCCGCGCCGTGCACCGCGCCGTTCATGGCGGCAGCGCTGGGCTACGCGCTGACGCAAAGCGCGGCAACGTCGCTCCTCGTCTTCCTCGCGCTGGGCCTCGGCTTCGCGCTGCCGTTCGTGTTGATCGGATTGTCGCCGCGCCTGCTCGCTTTCCTGCCCAAGCCCGGCGGCTGGATGCTGCGCTTCAAGCAGCTGCTCGCCTTCCCGATGTATGGCGCGGCGGCGTGGCTTGTCTGGGTGCTGACGCAGGAAGCCGGCTCGACCGGCCTCGTCGCCATCCTCGCCGGCATGATCGCGCTCGCCTTCGCGGCCTGGTCATGGAGCGCGAGCCGCGAGGCGGATGGGGCGTGGCGCACCGTCGGCGGCGTGTTCGCCGGCCTCGGATTGATCGCGGCCCTGGCAGTCCTGCCGCTCATTCACGGCGATGCGCCGGTCGCGGCGCCGGCTGCGGGAAGCGGCAGCGGCCTTGCGAGCGCGCCTTATTCCGCTGCACACCTCGCGCAATTGCGCGCGGCGAAGCAGCCGGTGTTCGTCGATGTGACGGCGGCGTGGTGCATCACCTGCCTGGTCAACGAGAAAGTCGCGCTGTCGGGCGCGGCGGTGCGCGCGGCGTTCGCGCGCAAACATGTGACCTACCTCGTCGCCGACTGGACCAGCCGCAACGCCGAGATCACGGCGCTGCTGGAGGCCAACGGCCGCTCGGGCGTGCCGCTTTATCTCTACTACGCACCCGGTGCGGATGCCGCGGTGCTGCCGCAGGTCTTGACCGAGGGCGATGTCCTGAAGGCCATCGGATCGTGAACATGAAAAGAGGGCGTCATGGCTGAAACGGTTTTGGTGACGGGCGGCACGGGGTTCGTCGGCGGCTGGTGCGTCGTCGAGCTGCTCAAGCGCGGATACAACGTGCGCACGACGGTGCGCAGCCTGTCGAAGGAGCCCGCCGCGCGGGCCGCGATCGCGACGGCCGCCGATCCCGGCGACCGGCTGACATTCTTCCCCGCCGATCTCACCAGAGATGACGGCTGGGATGCAGCGGTGCAGGGCTGCGACTATGTCCTGCATGTCGCCTCGCCGCTCGGCGCCGACGATCCCAAAGATCCGAACGAATTGATCGTGCCGGCGCGCGACGGGGCGTTGCGCGTCCTGCGCGCCGCGGCCAAAGCCGGCGTCAAGCGCGTGGTGATGACATCTTCGGTCGCGGCTTGCGGCGGGCCGCCGGCCGGTCCCGACAGCGTCAGCGACGAAACCGTCTGGACCGATCCCAAAGCCAAAGGCGTTAATGCCTACCGGCAATCCAAGACCATTGCCGAGCGCGCCGCGTGGGACTTCGTCGCAGGGCAGGGTGCGTCGGGCCTGCTCACAACCATCCTGCCTGCGGCGATATTGGGACCGGTGCTGACGGCGGAGAATCTGGGCTCGGTTCAACTCGTGCAGCGCCTGATGAACGGCAGCATGCCCGGC
>DATNNS010000032.1:0-2649 GCA_035601715.1 Rhizomicrobium sp. | reverse complement strand
AGCCGAAAATTCCTGGCTGTGCTCTTCCGCCATGTCGGCCTGCGCGGGCGTCACGTTAATCACCTCGGGCATCAACAGTTGCTGCTGCGAGGTGTGGCCCGCCAGTAATTTCTTCATCCCCTCGTACATGATGCGCTCATGCGCGGCATGCATATCCACGAGCACCATGCCATCGGCCGCCTGCGCCAAGATATAGACGCCGTGAAGCTGCGCGATGGCATAGCCCAAGGGCGCGGAGGTCCCATGAGGGACCGAGCCATTCGCCGGGCCCTGCGCCGGCGACTCATCCTGCACCTGCGCGGTCGGTGCGCTCAAATAGGACCGGTACGCATCGGCAGAGGCGCGGTGCGCTGCCTCCGGCAGCGCGAAATGCGCTTGCGTGGGCGCCCCGGCTGCGAAGTTCGATGCGCCGGTGAGCCAGTCCGCCGGGGCGCTGCCCGCGGAATCCGCCGCTGGGCGCGTATCGGCGAGAACCTTTTCCAAGGTTCGAAACACGAAGTCGTGGACGCGGCGCGAATCGCGAAACCGGACCTCCAGCTTTTGCGGATGCGCGTTGACATCGACCTGGTTGGGATCCATGTGCAGGTACAACACATAGGCGCAAAACCGGCCGTGGAATAAGACGTCCCGATAGGCCAGGCGCGCAGCGCCCACGATGAGCTTATCGCGCACAAAACGTCCGTTCACATAAGCGAATTGCAGGTCCGCCTGGCTGCGGGAAAAGGTCGGCAACGCCAACCACCCCTCGAGCCGTAACGATTCTGTTTCATGGCGCAGCTCGATGACATGCGCCGCGAATTCCTCGCCGCAAATTCGGGCGACGCGTTCCAGCCGTTGCGCGTTGCTCTGCGCGGCGCCGAGGCTCCACACATTCCGGCCGTTGTGAATGAGCGCAAAAGCCACGTCAAAGCGCGACAGCGCCATGCGCTCCAGCATGCGCACGATGTGTTGGTATTCGGTGTTCTCGGCGCGCAAAAATTTGCGCCGTGCCGGAACATTGAAGAATAAATCCCGCACCTCGACGCGCGTTCCTGCGCCGTGGGCGGCCGGCGCCGGCACGCTGACCTCGCCGTCACGCGCATCGACGACCCAGGCATGCGCCGCCTGGGCGGTGCGCGAAGCCAGCGACAAGCGGGAAACCGAGCCGATACTCGGCAGCGCCTCGCCGCGAAAGCCCAAGGTGGCTACGTTTTCAAGGTCGTTCTGGGAGGCAATCTTGCTGGTCGCATGCCGCGCGAGGGCAAGACTTAAGTCGGACGCATCGATGCCGGCGCCATCATCGGAAACGCGGATCAGCCCGCAACCACCGCGCTCGAGTTCAACCTCGATGCGCCGCGCACCCGCATCCAGGGCGTTTTCGACCAGCTCCTTGACCACTGAAGCGGGACGCTCGATCACCTCGCCGGCGGCGATTTGATTGATGAGGGAGTCGGAAAGTAATTGAATGGGCAATGGCGACCTCGGGTCGCGCATTTTCGCACAAGCTTAAGGGTTTAAGGACCCGCTCGAAGCTTTAGGGCCCTCACTGGCTCGCGCCGCCGGCACCTCCGGCCGTGGCGAGCACCGGCCGCGCGGAGTTGGCGGCGGCGAGCTGCGCGATCCGCGTCCCCTGCGGCGGGTTGGCGTAAAAATAATCGTGCACGCCTTGATGGATCGCCGCCGCGAGCTTGGCCTGATGCACCGGCGTGCGCAGCCGCAACTCCTCCTGCGGATTCGAAATATAGGCCGTCTCGACCAGCATCGAAGGAATGTCGGGCGACTTCAAGACCATGAAGCGCGCCTGCTGCACTTCATGCTTGCGAACCTCGCCGGCCTGAGTCAATTGGTGCAGCACCCGTTCGGCCGCCACTTGGCTGGCGTTCAAGGATGCCGACTGCGACAGATCGAGCAGTACGGACGCCAAGACATCATCCTTGTCATCCAAGGACACGCCGCCAATCAAATCCGAGGCGTTTTCACGCTCGGCGAGCCATCGTGATGCCTCGTCGGTTGCGCCCCGCTGCGACAGGATGTACACCGAGGAGCCGTCGATGCTGCGGTCGCGAATCGAATCGGCGTGAATGGAAACAAAGAGATCGGCCTGCTGCGCTCGCGCGCGGCGCATCCGATCGCGCAGCGGCACAAAGTAATCCCCGCCACGCGTGAGGATGGCCTTCATTCCCGGTTCCGCGTTGATCTTGAGCGCCAACTCCCGCGCGATCGCCAACACGACGTCTTTCTCGCGCGTGCCGTTCATGCCGATGGCGCCCGGATCCTCGCCGCCGTGGCCGGCGTCGATGGCAATGATGAGATCGCGTGCATCCGACGGTGCATGCTTCGCTTTCACGGGTTTGTCGGCAGCGCGAGCGACGCTGTTGGCGCCGGCGAGATCGACGACCAGGCGATAGCCATAGTGCGCATTCGGCGTGCTCAAGAAGCTCTTGGCTTTAATGGGCCGAGCAAGATCCAAGACAAGACGAAAATTGCCCGAGGGGCTGCGCGACATGCGCACACTTTTTACGGCTCCCGCGCCGCGAGGCGCGCTGTGGGCCGACTTGCCGAGGTGCGCACCCGGGACGTCCAGAACGGCGCGTTCCGGATTATGCAGCAGAAGCAGATTGTGTTGTGCGCTACCCGAGAGATCCACCACGACGCGCGTGTTATCGGGCC
>DATNNS010000031.1:0-3357 GCA_035601715.1 Rhizomicrobium sp. | reverse complement strand
TCCCGCGCCACCGATCAACAGATTGGCGGCCATCATCGCAGCGAGCCCGAGCGCCAGCCCCGCCAGCAGATAAAGCGCCGGCGAGCGCCGCCTGGGGCTCGACAGCAGGAAGCCGGCGAACAGCGCAAGCTCGGCGCCGATCGCGCTTTCGAGGGCGAATGCGATCAGATCGCGCCGGATCATGGATTGCGCCGCGCCGAAAAGGACCGGGAACGCGTTTGTGGTCCGGGTTCTGCGTGCATTGCGCGGCAATCCGGTTATCTCCCGATGCGGGCGCGCAACAGGAGGATTTCAGTGTTCCCATACCGCTTCGACCTCGGCAAGACGCTTGGCGGCGTCCTCGCCGGCATCGTTTTCTTCGCTTCGCCCGCGCAAGGCGCGATGGACGCCGCCCTGCGCTGCAGGCTTGGCGACTATGCTCTTTCGGACGGACGCACCCTGGGGATCACCGGGATCGACGGCGAGGCGCACGACCTGCGCTACACGCTGTCGAGCGGCGAGTACGGCCGGCTCGCCTGGTCGTCGGGCGACGATTACACGCTGGGCGCAAAGCCTGGCTATGGCGCCGTCAGCTTCTCGGATTGCGCGCGCGGCACGCTCACCCTGCGCGAGGCGACGCGCCCCGATGTCACGGGTCGGCAGCTGGCGCTGCCCACCACCGACACGTTCTTCGACAGCGCCGGCACGCGGCTGCACGGCAAGCTCGTGCTGCCCGCGGACGGCAAGGCGGAGGCGATCGTCGTCTGGATCCAGGGCTCGGACGACGATCCGGCGACCGACGACGAGTTCTGGCAATATGTGCTGCCGCTGCGCGGCGTCGGCGTCTTCGTTTACGACAAGCGCGGCGCCGGCGCCTCGCAAGGCGAATTGTCGGCGGACTTCTACCAGCGCGCGGCCGATACGGCGGCGGCGGCAAAGGAAGCGCGCCGGCTCGCGCCCGGCGTGGCGCGCATCGGCGTGTTCGGCGGCAGCCAGGGCGGCTGGGTCGCGCCGCTGACCGCGACCATGGCCGATCTCGATTTCGTCATCGTGGGCTACGGCTTGGCGGAAGGCGTCACCGCGCAGGACCGCGACGAAGTCGCCGAACAGGTCCGCGCCGCGGGCTATGGTGACGACGTTCTGGCGAAAGTCCGCGAGATCACCGACGCGACGACGCGCATCGTGAAATCGGGCTGGAAAGACGGCTGGCCGGAATTCGCGACCGTGAAGCAGAAATATTCCGCCGAGCCCTGGTACAAGGTGATCGGCGGCGTCAACGGCTATACCGGCGTGATGCTGAACACGCCCATCGAACAGATCAAGGAGATGGGCCCCAAGCTCGACAAGCATGTGAGCTTCAACTACGACCCGCGGCCCGTGATCGCGACGATCGCGCCGCGCCAGCTGTGGATACTCGGCGGCGCGGACCACACCGCGCCGAATGCGCGGACGGTCGAGATCCTGGGCGACATCCAGAAGACCAAGCCGAATCTCGATCTGGCAATCTATAAGGACGCCGATCACGGCATCGTCGAGACGTTCGCGTTTGAGGGCGCGAGCCGGCACCGCTATCCGGCGAGCTGGTTCGATCTCGTCGCGCGCTGGATCCTGACGGACACGCTGCCGCCAGCGGACAACAATCTGCAGATCGTGCGCGGGGCTGTGGCGCGCTGACGGGCGTTACCGGGGCTGCTTCGCCGCATCATGCCGAACAGCGACCTGGGGCCTTGGATTGTGCCCGTCCGGTGCCTACATCTTCACCAACGTGTCTGGGGAGACGGCGATGATTCTTGGGATTTTCTTGCCCGGCCTGGTTTTGTGGGGCCTGTTCGGCCATGGCATCGGTTCGCTGTTCACGATCCTGATCGTGCTTTGGGTGCTGGGCTGGGCGTTCCATCCCTGGCGGCGCTGGGGCTACTACCATCCCTATTACTCCCGGCGCTGGGGTTGGTCGCCGCCTCCGGCGGCTTCGTCGTCGGCGCTCGACATACTCGAACAACGCTACGCCAAGGGCGACATCACCCGCGAAGAATATCTGCAGAAGAAACAGGACATGACGCGGGGCGGGGTCTGAAAATATTTCCTCCCCCGCCATTGCGGGGGAGGTGGATGCCGCGCGCCTTCGCGCGGCAGACGGAGGGGGTGCGAGGAACGGTGAATGTAATTTCGTGGTCCCTCTCACCCCCTCCGCCTCGCAAGTGCTCGGCACCTCCCCCGCAATGGCGGGGGAGGAAAATTATTACTCCGCCGCCTGTTGTGTCTCCGTCAGCGGCTGGGCGAGGCGGGTCAGCATCTCCTTGGGCACGACCTGCCAGAAATTGCCGAGTTCTTCGTCCCAATGCGCGAGCAGTTGTTGAGCATAGAGCGAGCCCGTCTCGCGGCGGTGCTCCTCGACCAGCGTGCGCAAGGTTCGCTCCCAATGCGCCGTCTGCACGCGCTGCCAGACGACCGTGTCGGCATTGATGTGCTCCTCGAACAGGCCGTCGGCGTCGTAGACGAAGGCCATGCCGCCGGTCATGCCGGCCGCGAAATTGTCGCCGATGGCGCCCAGGATCGCGACCACGCCGCCGGTCATATATTCGCAGCCGTTGGAACCGCAGCCTTCGATGACCGCATCGGCGCCGGAATTGCGCACCGCGAAACGTTCGCCCGCCTGGCCGGCGGCGTAGAGCTTTCCGCCCGTTGCGCCATAGAGCACCGTGTTGCCGATGATGGTGTTGTCGCGCGCGGCGAACTGCGACGCGGTGGTCGGGCGCAACGAGATCGTCGCGCCGGAGAGCCCCTTGCCGACATAATCGTTGGCGTCGCCGAACACTTCGATCTTGATCCCCTGCACCGCGAAGGCGCCGAGCGACTGGCCGCAACTGCCACGCAGCCGCAAGGTGAGATGGGCGTGCGGCAATCCCGTCATCCCCCATTTGCGCACGATGCGCGAGGAGATGCGCGCGCCGATGCTGCGCATGGTGTTGCGGACGTTGTAGGTGAGCTGCATCTTCTCGCCGCCCGCGAGAAACGCTTGCGCGTCCGCCTCGATCTGCGCGTCGAGCGTGTCGGGCACTTCGTTGCGGCCCGTGCGCGTGGAGACGCGCGCATGGCTGCCCGGATCGGCCTGCACCAAGAGTGGATTGAGATCGAGGTCGTCGAGTTCCTCGGCGCCGCGGCTCTTCTGATAGAGCAGATCGGTGCGGCCGATCACCTCTTCCAGCTTGCGAAAACCGAGGCCAGCGAGAATCTCGCGCACGTCTTCCGCGATGAAGCTGAACAGGTTCACCACTTTCTCCGGCGAGCCGCCGAACCTGGCGCGCAATTTTTCATCCTGCGTACAAACGCCGACCGGGCAGGTGTTGGAATGGCATTGCCTGACCATGATACAGCCCA
>DATNNS010000030.1:0-6355 GCA_035601715.1 Rhizomicrobium sp. | reverse complement strand
AAAGCTTGGCGGCGATCACCAGATCGCCGTTCGGCGCATGACCCACCAGCCACGGCCGCACCGCGACCGCCAGGACATAAAGTCCCGTCGCGGCGCCTATTTCGAGCAGATAGGAACGCGCGGCGGTCTTGACCGGCGCCATGGCGGCTCGCGTCATCGGCATGTCCTCCTGTAAAGCTCACTTTACATAGGACGGTCGCCTTGCCGTGTCAAGCGTCCTTTACAGGCTCTTTTGGCGAGCCTTTCGCGGCCTCTTCTTTTGGCGAGCCTTTCGCGGCTCGACGGAACTTGCCTCGCGACAGCGCCACGATCATGCCGCGCAGGGTGCGCACGTCCATGTCCGTGAAATCGGCGCGGTTCAGCATGGCGCGGATGTTGCGCATCATCGATTCGGCCTTGTCGGGGGGAAACAGGAAGCCGGATTTGACCAGCTCGTCCTCGAGATGCGCGAACAGATGGAACATGTCTTCGCGCGAGGCCTTTTGCGCCAGCGGCCCGTAATCGACGCGCACTGGCGGCGTCTCATCGGCGGCGCGCAGCCATTCGTAGCAATTGAGCAGCACTGCCTGCGCCAGATTGAGCGAGGAGAAATCCGGGCTGGTCGGAATGGTGATGATCGCGTCGGCGAGCGAGACTTCGTCATTGTCGAGCCCCGCACGCTCGCCGCCGAACAGCAGGCCTGTGCGCACGCCTTGCGCCGACGCCGCGCGCAACCGCCGTGCGGCTTCCGCCGGCGTCAGCACCGGCTTGGTGACACCGCGCTCGCGCGCCGTCGTCGCATAGACGAGCTGCAGGTCGCCCAGCGCCTCGGGCAAGGTCGCGAACACGCGCGCCGCTTCGCTCACATTGACGGCGCCCACCGCCATCACCTTGGCCTTGATCTGCCAGTCCTTGCGCGGCGCCACCAGGCGCAAATCCGACAGCCCGAAATTGGCCATCGCCCGCGCCGCAGCGCCGATATTCTCGCCGAGCTGGGGGTGCGACAGGATGATGGCGGGCGGCGTCATGGGCGGCTTTGACCTAGCATCGGCCCCTCGCTATACCCCGCCGCGCGCAGCATCCGGAAGGCTTTCCATGGACAAGATCAAGGTCGCGGGCACGGTCGTCGAGCTCGATGGCGATGAGATGACCCGCATCATCTGGGACCTCATCAAGAAGAAGCTGATCCTGCCCTATCTCGACGTCAAACTGGAATATTACGACCTCGGCATCGAGCATCGCGACGCCACCAACGACCAGGTCACCGTCGACGCGGCGGAAGCCATCAAGCGCACCGGCGTCGGCGTCAAATGCGCCACCATCACGCCGGATGAGGCGCGGGTGGAGGAATTCCATCTCAAGAAGATGTGGAAATCGCCCAACGGCACCATCCGCAACATATTGGGCGGCGTCATCTTCCGCGAGCCGATCATCTGCAAGAACGTGCCGAGGCTCGTGCCCGGCTGGACGCAGCCCATCGTGATCGGGCGCCATGCGTTCGGCGACCAGTACCGCGCCACCGATTTCCGCTTTCCCGGCAAGGGCAAGCTCACCATCAAATTCGTCGGCGACGACGGCGCGACCATCGAGCATGACGTGTTCCAGGCGCCGGGCTCGGGCGTCGCGCTGGCGATGTACAACCTCGACGATTCGATCCGCGATTTCGCCCGCGCCTCGATGAACTATGCCCTGGGGCGCAAATATCCCCTGTACCTGTCGACCAAGAACACGATCCTCAAAGCCTATGACGGCCGCTTCAAGGATTTGTTCCAGGAAGTGTTCGACGCGGATTTCGCCGCGAAGTTCAAGGCTGCCGGCATCACCTATGAGCACCGCCTGATCGACGACATGGTGGCGAGCGCGCTCAAATGGAGCGGCGGCTATGTCTGGGCCTGCAAGAACTACGACGGCGACGTGCAGTCCGACACCGTGGCACAGGGCTTCGGCAGTCTCGGCCTGATGACGTCGGTGTTGCTGACGCCGGACGGCAAGATCGTCGAAGCCGAGGCAGCCCACGGCACGGTGACGCGCCACTATCGCGAGCATCAGAAAGGCAAGGCGACCAGCACCAATTCCATCGCCTCGATCTTCGCCTGGACGCAAGGCCTCGCCCACCGCGCCAAGCTCGACAACAACCCCGCGCTCGCCAAATTCGCCCACGCGCTGGAGAAGGTCTGTGTCGACACGGTCGAAGCCGGCTTCATGACCAAGGACCTCGCCCTCCTCGTCGGCCCGGATCAGAAATGGCTCACCACCGAAGGCTTCCTCGACAAGGTGGACGAGAATCTCAAGAAGGCGATGGGGTAGCGCGGCGCGTTCGTAATCCTGGTCAGGAACGCGCCACCATCCCCATCAGCGCCAGCGCGTTGCCGTCGGGGTCGCGGAAGGCGCGCAGTTTGAGGTCGTGGGTGGCGGTCTGCTGCACGGTTTGCGCCGGTCCGTCGAATGTCACGCCTTTGGCTTCGAGGCTCCCGCCCAGCGCGTCCATATCGGGTGCGTTGAAATAAATCACCGAGCCGCCGAGCGCGGTGCCGGGCTTCTCTTCCTTGCCGATCAGCAGCCTGAGGCCCTCGAGCTGGAAGAACAGCATGCCGCTCACCTCGAACAGCATCGGCAGGCCGAGCGTGTCGCGGTAGAATGCCTTCGCGCGCTCCAGATCGCGGCAGGTGAGCGCGACCTGGACGAGGCCGCGCCCGGCCAATGTCTTCGCGTCGAATTCGGCCATGGGCCTCTCCCGTTTTCCCGGCGCCTGCTGTATCGTTAGCGAAGCGCACTGTTAGGTGAGCTAACAATTCTTCGGAGGGTTTTGTCAAGTGGCTGCGAAATCCGCACGCGTCGAACAGGTCGCCGATATCCTGCACGCCTCCGCCATCCGCCTGTTGCGCTTCGTGCGCAAGGACGATGCGCGCTCGGGCATCACCGGCGCGCAATTGTCGGTGCTGTCGGTGCTCGTTTTTGGCGGGGCGCAGACTTTGGGCGCGCTGGCGGCGGCCGAGCAGGTCAAGCCGCCCACGATGTCCAAGCTGGTGGGCGAGCTGGAGCGGCTTGGGCTGGCAACGCGCAGGCCCATCGACCGCCGCTCCATCCAGGTCGCGGTGACGGATAAAGGGCGTCGCCTGCTGGAAGCCGGACGGCGGCGGCGGCTCGCGCGCCTGAGCAAGGCGCTGGCCGATCTGCCGCCGGATAAACTCGACCGGCTGGCGCAGGCGGCCGGGCTGATCCTGGCGATCACGGACTCGACGATTTAAGCGCTTCTGCCGCGGCGATATGCACGCTTCGCAATCCAGTCCCGCAAATATGTTCTTGATTTGTTCGAGGTTGTTGATAGCATCGCACCTCGATTTCGGAAGGGGAGCAATTCGATGATCGGCTACATCACCATCGGCGCGCGCGACAGCGAGGCGTCCGGCAAGTTCTACGACGCCGTTCTGGGCGCGATCGGCCACGCCCGCGCCTTCGCCGACGGCGGCTGGATTGGCTATGGGCCCAAGGGCACCGACAAGCACGACGTCTTCATCTGTCCGCCTTTCGACAAGAAGCCGGCCACGTCAGGCAACGGCATGATGATCGCGTTCAAGGCGGCGGCGAAAGATCAGGTCGAGGCCGCTTACAAAGCCGGGCTTGCCCACGGCGGCAGCGACGAAGGCGCGCCGGGCTTCCGTCCGCCGGAGAAGGAAGCGTGGTACGGCGCCTACTTGCGCGATCCGACCGGCAACAAGATCGCGGTATTCTGGACGCCATGAAGCCGAAGATTGCCATCGTCACACTGGGCGTGCGTGACCTTGCCGCGTCGCTCGCCTTCTATCGCGACGGGCTCGGATTTCCGACGCGCAAGTACAAGGAGGGCGACGATATCGTCTTCTTCGCGCTGGAAGGCACATGGCTTGCGCTCTATCCGCGCGACAAGCTCGCGGAAGACGCGACGGTCCCGGATGCGGCTTGCGGATTCTCCGGCGTCACCCTGGCGCACAATGTGGGTTCGAAGAAAGACGCCGATGAGGTTTTCGCACTGGCGTTGCGCGCGGGCGCCAAGCCGGTGAAGACGCCGCGGGATGCGTTCTGGGGTGGCTATAGCGGCTATTTCGCCGATCCGGATGGTCACTTGTGGGAAGTGGCGTTCAACCCCTTCACCGATCTGACCTGACGATCAGGCCGGTGCGAGCGCGACCAGTCGCTGTGAAATCGCATCGAGCGCGGCTTGCGCTTTCGCGCCGTCCGGGCCGCCGGCTTGCGCCATGTCCGCGCGGCCGCCGCCGCCTTTGCCGCCCAAGGCTTCGGCGCCGAGCTTGACGAGATCGACCGCGCTGACGCGCGCCGTCAGATCGTCGGTGACGCCGACGACCAACGACGCTTTTCCGTCCGCCACCGCGACGAAGGCGACGACGCCCGAACCGATCTTCGCCTTGGCGTCATCGGCGAGGCTTTTGAGATCCTTCGCGGCAACACCTTCGACGATGCGGATGTTGACCGGGATATCGCCGATTTTCGTTTCGCCTTCCGCGCGGCTGGAAGACATAGATGTGCTCCGCGCAGAACCGGACAAAGCCAATCTCTTGTTTGTTTCGGCCAATTCGCGTTCCAGTTTGCGGTAGCCATCCGAGAGCTGCGCGACGCGCGCGGGCAATTCGGCGGCGCTGGTCTTGAGCGTAGCGGCCGCATCGCGCGCGAGTTCGGCCTGGTGCTGGAGGTAGCGCCGTGCCCCTTCGCTGGTAAGCGCCTCGATGCGGCGCACGCCGGCGCCGACTGCGCTTTCCGACAGGATCGTGAAGAGGCCGATGTCGCCCAGCCGGCGCACATGCGTGCCGCCGCAGAGCTCGACGGAATAGGCTTTGACGGTCTCGCCGTCTTCCGGATTCTCGCCCATGGTGAGCACGCGCACTTCGTCGCCATATTTCTCGCCGAACAGCGCTTCGGCGCCGGCCTCGATCGCCTTGTCGGTCGCCATCAGCCGCGTGGAGACATCCGAATTCTGCCGGACGACCGCGTTGACCAGATTCTCGATTCGCTCGAGCTCTTCGGCCGTCACGGGCTTGGGATGGGAGAAATCGAAACGCAGCCGGTCGGGCGCGACCAGCGAACCCTTCTGCGAGACATGGCCGCCCAGCACGCGCTTGAGGGCGGCATGCAGCAGATGCGTGGCGGAATGGTTGGCGCGCGTCGCACGGCGCCGTTCGCCGTCGACTTTCAGATCGACGCCGTCGCCGACGCGGAATTCGCCCTTGACGACCTTCACGACGTGGACGTGCAGCGAGCCCAGTTTCTTTTCGGTATCCTCGACGATGCCGCCGCCCTTCGCGGATTCCATCACGCCCTGGTCGCCGACCTGCCCGCCGGATTCGGCGTAGAACGGCGTCTGGTTGGTCAGGATGCGCACCGTCTCGCCGGCCGCAGCACTCTGCACGCGCGCGCCGTCCTTGATGATGGCGACGATATGGCCTTCCGCAGCCTCCGCGTCATAGCCGAGGAATTCGGTCGAGCCGAGTTCGTCCTTGATCGCGAACCATCGGCCTTCGTCGGCCGCCTCGCCCGAGCCGGACCACGCCTTGCGGGCCTCGGCGCGCTGGCGCTCCATCGCGGCGTTGAAGCCCGGCACGTCGACGGCGATGCCGCGCGCCTTCAGAGCATCCTCGGTCAGATCGAGCGGGAAGCCGTAAGTGTCGTAGAGCTTGAACGCGGTTTCGCCCGCGAGCTTGTCGCCCTTGGAAAGACTGCCAGTCGCCTCGTCGAGCAGCTTGAGCCCGCGCACCAGGGTTTCGCGGAACCGGATTTCCTCCAGCTTCAGCGTCTCGGTGACGAGCGGCTCGGCGCGCTTGAGCTCCGGATAGGCGCCGCCCATCTCGGCCACCAGCGCCGGCACCAGGCGGTGCATCAGCGGTTCCTTGGCGCCGATCAGATGGGCGTGGCGCATGGCGCGGCGCATGATGCGGCGCAACACATAACCGCGGCCTTCGTTTGAAGGCAGCACCCCATCGGCGATCAGGAACGAAGTCGCGCGCAGATGGTCCGCGATCACGCGGTGGCTGAACTTCGCTTCACCTTCGGCTTTCGCGCCGCTCGCTTCGACCGAGGCCGCGATCAAATGGCGGAACAGATCGATGTCGTAATTGTCGGTGACGCCCTGCAGGATCGCGGTGATGCGCTCCAGACCCATGCCGGTGTCGATGGAGGGGCGCGGCAGGTCGAGGCGCGTGTTCTCGTCGACTTGCTCGAACTGCATGAAGACGAGATTCCAGAATTCCAGGAAGCGGTCGCCGTCCTCGTCCGGCGAGCCGGGCGGGCCGCCGGGGACGTCCTCGCCATGGTCGTAGAAGATCTCCGAACAGGGCCCGCACGGGCCGGTGTCGCCCATCGACCAGAAATTATCGCTGGTGGCGAT
>DATNNS010000029.1:0-4834 GCA_035601715.1 Rhizomicrobium sp. | reverse complement strand
TTTCTCCGTGTTCTTCGCGGCCTGCCACAGCGCTTCCATCTCGGCGAGCGAGGCCTCCGCGGGCGTTCGACTATTAGCGGCCAGCGCCTTCTCGATGAATTCAAACCGCCGCACGACCTTGGCGTTGGTGCCGCGCAGCGCATTCTCCGGATCGATCTTCAGATGGCGCGCGAGGTTGGCCACGACGAACAGCAGGTCGCCGACTTCGTCCTCGATCCTAGCTAGCGGCGCGCCGGCGGCTTGCGCCTCCACGATCTCGTGCGCCTCCTCGATGACTTTCTCGAGTACTTTGGGTGCTGAATCCCAATCGAACCCGACGCTTGCAAGACGCTTCTGAAGTTTCAGCGCACGCAGCAGCGCGGGCAGGGCGCGCGGCACATCGTCGAGCACGCCACCGGGCTTGCCGGCGCGTTCTTTTTTCTTGTGATCCTCCCAGGCGGCGGTCTGCTTTTCGGCCGAGCCGATGGCGCCGGCATCGCCGAAAACATGCGGATGGCGGCGGATCATCTTGGTGGTGATGGCATCGACAACATCGCCGAAATCGAACAGCCCGCGCTCTTCGGCCATCCGCGCGTGATAGACGACCTGGAGCAGCAGATCGCCCAGCTCGTCCTTCAGCGCCGGCCAATCCTGATCCTCGATGGCACCCGCGACCTCATAAGCTTCCTCGATCGTGTAGGGCGCGATGCTGGCGAAGGTCTGCTCGATGTCCCACGGGCAGCCGGATTTGGGATCGCGCAACCGGCGCATGATCTCGATCAACGCCGCGATCTCGCGGGCAGGGGCGATGTCGCTCATGTCCGCATAGAAGGCAGGCCGGCGCTGCCCGGCAAGGGGCAGGCGCCGGTGCTGCGTTATTTGCCCTCAACTTCTTTCAGCTTCCCCTGCGCCTTTCCCATGAACGCGAAGATTTCCGCGTTGAGCGGCAGCTTCGGCGCGGATTTGGGATCCTTCATCGCATCGTTCCACACCGCCATCACGCGCTGAGAGACGCCCGGATCGCCGCGGGTGAATGTCTCGACCTGCGCCTTCCAGCGCCGGGCGAGGTCGAGCGCCGCGGGCGAGGCGGGATCGCCGATCGCCATCAGCCGCTTGGCCTCGGCGATCAGGGCGTCCCAGTCCTGGCTGACCTTTTCCTGGTCGAAATCGCGTTTCGCGGTTTCTTCGATCTCGGACTGGGAAAAGTGTTTCTGGACATGGGGATCGAAGATTTTCTTCATTTCCGCTTGGGTGGGCTTGGTGCTCATCGTTGTCTCCTTGGTCAGGGTTGTGAGATCGTCGATCGAAAGAGCGCCGCCCGCAGCCAGCTTTCCGCGCGCGGCGCGCACGAGAGCCAGCGCCCGGCTGACCCGCGCGCCTTCCTCGGCCAGGACCTGCTCCTGCAGGGCCAGGACCGAGGCAAGCGAGGAGGCCGAACCGGCCAGCAACTCGCCGATCCGCGCCAGCGGAAGGCCGAGCCGCTTGAGCGCCAGCACTTGGTGCAGCCGCGCGATCTGCTCCGGCCCATAGGTCCGCCACTCCGCGCTCGTGCGCAGCGGCGTGACGAAGCCGCGCTGCTCGTAAAGGCGCAGCGCCTTGACGCTGACACCCAGACGCTTCGCGGTCTCAGTCGGGCTCAGATATCGCTCGGCTTCCGTCACGGACATCGCTCTTTCATCGACCCCACGGCTTGTGAGGGCGGACCTTGGGGACGGGTCAAGGGCTATTCTAGCGGGATTGGGGCGACGATCAGTATTTCGTATAATGTATATTATGGGAAATACAGAAATGGGTGCACTAAGCCAGATGCTGGCACTTTTGCAACTGATCGGTTCGGCTTCGTAGGCTCCGACCAGTTTGACGATATCGGCGACATCCCCAAAGCCGGTATGAAATGCCTTTTCCGGCCTTGGGGTCACTTGGGCATGGGATTAGCATGGCGCGCATGAAGCCGCTGGAAAAAGAACTGGATCGACTCCTTGCTTTTGCCTGCACCGAGTATGGATTTTGTTTTTCTGCGGCGGCGGCTGGACCAATAGTCAAGCTTCAATCCATCACAGAAACGGAGTTCGCCAGCGCGGTTTCGACCGCTGAAGGTCTCACACCCCCCGAATATAGCCAGTGGCATAAGCCACTGGCGCGGCTATTCCGGAAGCACTTTGGCAGAGCGGCAGTGAGGGCTGAAGATTTCAAACTGTAATAGTGCGTGCCTAGATAGCGCTTCGCTGGACCGACTGGTTTGTCGGCGCTACCGTTCCCCGATTGGAAGGAAGACCATGCGAAACAGCTATCTGGCGCTCTTATTCCTGTTCACGTCCGTCACGAGCGCCGGGGCGCAATCGCCGCCATCGGATTCCGCAGTGCCGCCGTCTTCCGCTTCCGGCGGTGCGCCGCATTCGTGCAGCTCAAACCGCTGGTATCCAGCGTCCGCGCTGGCCAATCATATCGAGGGACGAACCGTGGTGCGGTTCATCATCGCCACCGACGGCACGGTGAAGAACCCGGAGGTCGCGCTATCGAGCGGCAACGCCGACATCGACGCGACCTCTGTGCGATGTGTCTCGGAGTTCCAGTACAAGCCGGCGGTGCAAGGCGACCATCCCGTCGAAGTGCCGTGGGTGGTCGTGATAACGTTTTGCCTCGACAATTCCTGCGTCGCGCGGCTGCCGCCGCTGGCGCCTCTGGCGACTTATCTGGACAGGCAGAAATATCCCGCAGTGGCGACGCCTCCGGCCAATTAATCGTTCAGCGCGATGACCATCCCGTCATAGGCCGGCTCGACGCCCGCCGGGAGTTCGCGCTTGAGCGTTTCGTAGTCGAGGTCGATGTGGAGGTTGGTGAGCACCGCCCGTTTGGGTTTCACGCGCGCGATCCAGGCGAGCGCGGTTTCGACGTTGATGTGCGTGGGATGCGGCGCGTAGCGCAGCGCATCGAGGATCCAGCAGTCGATGCCGGCCAGCGCCGCGAAAGACTCTTCGGACAGCCCGCTCACGTCGCTCGAATAGGCCACGGGCCCGAGCCGGAAGCCCAGCGCTCCGAAGCGGCCATGCTCCTGCCAGAACGGCAACACGGGAATGTCGCCGCCCGCCCCGGCGATCTCGAACCCCCGCAGCGGTGCGATCTCGTTCGCCGTCAGGATCGGAGGATAGTCGCTGCCGTCCGGCGTCTTGAACGTATAGCCGAAGCGGTCGTTGAGCCCGTCCAGCGATTTGCGGTCGCTGTAGAGATCCAGGCGCTTGCGGCCCCCATAGGCGATGGCGCGCAAATCATCGAGGCCGTGCGTCTGGTCGGCATGATTGTGCGTGATCAGCACCGCGTCGAGCCGGCCGCAATGCGCCGCCAGCAATTGCTCGCGCATGTCGGGCGAAGTATCGACCAGGACCGCGGTCTCGCCGGCCGCCGATTTCCGTCGCGCCAGGATGGAGCAGCGGCTGCGCCTGTTCTTCGGGTTGGCCGGGTCGCAGACGCCCCAGTCGCCCGCGCCGGCCGCCCCGCCCAGCCGCGGCACGCCGCCCGACGAGCCGCAGCCGAGGATCGTGATCTCGAGCGAATCCGTCATGCCGGCCGCGCTGCTTTGGTGAACAGGCGGAAGAAATTGTCCGTGGTCGCGCGCGCGAGTTCTTCGGCACTGACGCCTTTCAGTTCGGCCAGCGTGGCGGCAGTGTTGGTGACGAAAGCCGGTTCGTTGCGCTTGCCACGATGCGGCATGGGCGCGAGATATGGCGCGTCGGTCTCGACCAGCAACCGCTCCAGCGGAACCTCCTTTAGCACCGCGCGCAGATCTTGCGATTTCTTGAATGTGGCGATGCCCGAGACCGAGATGCAGAAGCCGAGATCGAGCGCGGCATCGGCGAGCTTCTGGGTGCCGGTGAAGCAGTGGATCAGGCCGGTGAAGGCGCCCTTCCCCATTTCGTCGCGCAGGATTTCGATGGTCTCGTCCTCCGCATCGCGCGTATGCACGATCAGCGGCAGTCCGAGCTCGCGCGCGGCGGCGATATGGGCGCGGAAATTGGCGATCTGCGGATCGCGCGGCGAATGATTGTAGTAGAAATCCAGCCCCGTCTCGCCGATGCCGACGACCTTCTTGTGCTCCGCGCGCTGGATCAGCGGCGCGGCGTCGCGCAGCGGCTCTTTCTCCGCCTCATGCGGATGGATGCCGACGGAGCACCAGACGTCCGGGAATTTCGCGGCGACGGCCAGCACGCCATCGAATTTCTCCAAGGTCGTGCCGATGCTGACGCAGGTTCCCACGCCTGCCGCCTTCGCGCGCGCGACGACGGCGTCGAGTTCGGGCGCGAATTCGGGGAAATCGAGATGGCAATGGCTGTCGACGAGCATGGCACTCACAAGGCGCGGCCGCGCGCGGTGAGGCTCAGCGCGCGTTCGGCCGACAGGATCGTCTGGCGCGGCTCCATATGCAATGCGTCGGTGCGCAGGAAGGAGCCTTTGAGTTTTTCCAGCAGCGCGGTCCAGCGCTCGAGCCGCGCGCCGCCGGACATCGCGCGGGCGCGGATGCGGTCCGCCAGCACTTGCGTGAAGAACGCGCCAAAGCGGTCGACGCCGTCGGTCATGCGCGCAAGTTTCTCGGCCAGCGACAGGGTGGCGGCCAGATCGGGTGACGCGGCGCGGTCGATCAGGCGTTCGGCCTCGGCGGCCAGCGCCAGGCCGTCTTCGCTCGCCAGCGACAGCGCCGCGCCGATCGAACCGCCGGAGAGCTTGGCGAGCGCCGCACGCTCGCTATCATCCAGATCCGGCAAGCGCTCGGCCAATGCCTTCGTAAGCTCCGCTTCGCCGAGCGGGCGCAGGTCTAGGCGCTGGCAGCGTGAGCGGATGGTGGGAAGCAGCCTGCCCGGCG
>DATNNS010000028.1:0-4611 GCA_035601715.1 Rhizomicrobium sp. | reverse complement strand
CCGGCGATGCACTGGAAATCGACGAAGCAAAACTGTTGCGCGGGCCGGTCCGCATCGCCGCCAACCTGCCTTACAACATCGGCTCGGCGTTGCTGGTGAAATGGCTGACTAGCGAAGCTTGGCCGCCGTTCTGGCAAAGCGCGACTTTGATGTTCCAGCGCGAAGTCGCCGAGCGGCTTGTCGCCAAGCCGGGCAGCAAGGCCTATGGCCGGCTTTCGATCCTGACGCAATGGCGCGCGAAGGCGAAAATCCTGTTCGACGTGAGCCCGCGCGCCTTCACGCCGCCGCCGAAAGTGACGTCCTCCATCGTCCGCATCGAACCGCTCGCCGAACCGATCGCGCCGGCGCGGCTTTCGGACCTCGAAGCCGTCACCGCCGCCGCGTTCGGCCAGCGCCGCAAGATGCTGCGCCAAAGCCTGAAGACGCTCGCGCCCGACACGGAAACCTTCATCCGTGCCGCCGGGCTCGATCCGACTGAGCGCGCGGAACAACTCTCCGTCGCCGATTTCGCGGCGCTCGCCCGCCAATTGCGCGCCCGGTGAACCTCTATTGACGGATGGCTGTCAAACTCTGGGTACTGCCCCGCAGCTTGTCGACGAACGTCGCCGCCATCGTCTTGCCGTCGTGGGTCGTCATCGTATTGGTAGAAACGATCTTTCCGTCGCGCATATCCGTCTCCACGATCGTGTCCGCGCCGGACCGTGCCACGGATACCGTGGTGATCCCCGGATCGCCTTTATAAGGCACGGCAGGCCCGCCCAGAGTTGCGGCATAGAATTGCCCGGTCGGCTGGGAAAACGAGACGCTGTCGCCGTCCGTCTTGAGCGTGAAGACGATCGCGCTGTCCGAGAAGCCTTCGTATTTCGTGGTACGCCACGTGCCCGAAACGGCGTGGGCGCCGGCCGGCGCCTCTTCCGTCCGCGCCTGGAGGAAGGTGCCGCGCGCCGGCACGCCGTTGACGGCGCTGTTGTCGACCATCACGGTCGTCATGCTCCGACCGTCGGCGGCTACGCTCATCGTGTAGATCCACATGGTTTTGCCACCTTTGCTTTCCGTCTCCACGACGGTGCGCGCATCGACGACCTTGATCGCCACGGCGTCGATATACGGATTGCCGGCGACCGCGTGCGCGGCGCCATCCGCCGGGACGGTGAAAGTCGGCGCGCAGCTGCGGCAGGAATAGCGGCCGTCCTGGAGCAGGAAGACATTCGGCTTGTCCGGCGGTGGCGCCGTGCCGACATTGATTTTCCAGGTACCGTCGAACGGGCCGGCGGCCAGAACCGGCGCCGATACCATTGCGAAGCATGCGGCAAGGAGGATGGCTCTCACGGCGATAAATCCTCTGGGTTGGAGGCATAGCCTAGCATGCGCGTCGCGCACACGCGCCATCTCCGCAGCGTTCGGCTCTGTTGAGACGGCGCCAAGAGCGTGCCACACTGACAACAAGTCAGAATTGAAGGGAAACGCGCATGAAAAGCCAGGCCATCACCGAGTTCGGCAAGCCGCTCGAGGAGATCGAGACGCCGACGCCCACGCCGACCGGCACCGAAGTGCTGCTCAAGGTCCACAATGCCGGCGTCTGCCACAGCGACGTGCATATCCATGACGGCTATTTCGATCTGGGCGGCGGCAACAAGCTGCCGATGGCCAATATCAAGCTGCCGCATACGCTGGGCCATGAGATCGAAGGCGAAGTGATCGCCGTCGGTCCCGATGTGAAAGACATCAAGGTCGGCGCGCGCTATGCGGCGTTCCCCTGGATCGGTTGCGGCAAATGCGCGTCGTGCCTGCGCGGCGAGGAGAACATCTGCGTCGGCGGCCCGCGCCAGCTCGGCTGCTCCAACGGCTGCCCCGGCGGCTATGCCACCCATGTGATGGTGCCGCATCCGCGCTATCTGATCGATTATGGCAAGACCGACCCGGCGCTGGGCGCGGCCTATATGTGCTCCGGTGTCACTGCTTATGCCGCGATGAAGAAGGTGGGCAAGCTCGGCCCGAAGGATCAGGTATTGGTTCTGGGCGTCGGCGGCGTCGGCATGATGGGTGTGCAATTCGCGAAAGCGATGTTCGGAAAAGGTCCGCTGGCCGCCGACATCGACGAGGGCCGCCTCGAAGCCGCCAAGAAAGCCGGCGCGTCCGCGACCTACAACACCAAGGTCGACGGCGAAGCCAAGCGGCTGATGGCCGAGACCGGCGGCGGCGCCTATGCCGTGATCGATTTCGTCGGCTCGGAGAAGACGTTTGCGTTTGCGAGCCAGACGGTCCGGCGCGGCGGCAAGATCATCATCGTCGGCCTGTTCGGCGGCGCGATGCAGATGCCCCTGCCGATGTTCCCGTTCCGCACGATCTCCATCGGCGGCTCGATGGTCGGCTCGCTCGACGACACGAAGGAAATGATGGAGCTGGTGCGCGCCGGCAAGGTTGATCCGATCCCCTACACCAAGCGTCCGCTCTCCGCCGCGAACGCCGCGCTGGAGGATCTGGTCAACGGCAAGGTCACGGGACGGGTGGTTCTGACGCCGTGAAAAAGCTTCTTGTCCTCCTATTACTTCTCGCGGCGTGTTCGCTCGAGACAAGGTGGAAGGACGCTACCGGCCAAGCCCGCGGAGAAGATGTGGCTCAGCAAGACAAGAATGCTTGCAATAGAGAGACCGGAGCCAATCCCGATATGTCTCACCTTTCGGTCAACGAGGCGACGTCTGAATGGCGAAAGGTGAGAATCTGCATGAAAGCGCGTGGTTGGATTCTAGTCAGAGCGGACAACGACGAACCGATTACTTTCGGAGACGAATAGATGGAACCCGTCGTCGAACCTGACCTGCCGATCGTCGATCCGCATCATCATCTGTGGGACCGGCCGACGGACATCCTGCGCAACCTGCCGCCGTCCGAGCACGGCTTCATGGATATCATCCGCGAAGTGCCGCGCTATCTGCTCGACGAACTGCTCGCCGATCTGAAGAGCGGCCACAACATCCGCGCCACCGTCTATATGGAATGCGGCGCCATGTATCGCGCCGACGGGCCGGAGGCGCTGCGCTGCGTCGGCGAGACGGAATTCGTCGGCGGCATCGCGGCGATGACGGCGAGCGGGCTTTACGGCGACGTGCGCGCCTGCGCCGGCATCGTCGGCCATGTCGATCTGAGGCTCGGCGCTGCCGTCGTCGAGGACGCGTTGCGCTCGCATATCGGCGCCGGTCACGGACGGTTCCGCGGCATCCGCCAGAGCGCCAGCCACGACGAGGATCCCGGCGTGCTCGGCCCGTTGCACGGACGCGTTCCCGCCGGCCTCTATCGCGATGCGAAATTCCGCGAAGGCTTCGCGGTGTTGCAAAAGCTGGGCCTTTCCTTCGACGCCTGGCTGCTGGAACCGCAGCTTCCCGACCTGATCGATCTCGCGCACGCCTTCCCGCAAACGACCATCGTGCTCGACCATGTCGGCACACCGCTCGGCATCGGCGCTTACCAAGGCAAGCGCGAGGAACGCTTCGCGGTCTGGCGCGACAATATCCGCGCTTTGGCGAAATGCGAAAACGTCGTCGTCAAGCTCGGCGGATTGCCGATGCCCTTCGCCGGCTGGCGCAAGCGCTGGCACGAACCACAACCATCGTCCGAACAGCTCGCGAAGGAATGGAAGCCCTATCTCGAAACCTGCATCGAGGCCTTCGGCGCCAAACGCGGCATGTTCGAAAGCAACTTCCCGGTCGACCGCTTCGGCAGCACCTATGTGACGCTGTGGAACGCGTTCAAGCGGCTGGCGAAGAACTATTCCGCCGACGAGAAAACGGCACTGTTCAGCGGCACGGCGGCGCGGGTGTATCGGGTGAATATCGGATGATCCGGTTCGAACGGATCGTCCAGCTCCCACCCGGCATCCAGACTCTGCGCGACGAAGCCGATCGCGACGGCATCCGTAATATGGGCCTGCTCGTCGATGAGTGGGCAAGCGGCACGGAACGCTTTGCCGAACCCGGCGAGGCGCTGTTCGCCGCCTTCGACGGCGACGCGCTGGTCGGCGTCGGCGGCGTCACGATCGAGAACATAGTGCCCGCGATGCGCATGCGCCGTCTCTATGTCTTGCGCGGCTGGCGCAAGCGCGGTGTCGGCCGCATGGTCGCCGAAGCGATGATGGCACGCGGCTTCGAGAGCGCGAACCTGCTCACTTGCAATGCAAGGCCGGCCCGGCGCCGCCGAGTTCTGGGAGGCGATGGGGTTCGGGCGTGTAAAGGCCCAGGGCTGGACCCACGAATTATCGCGTTAGCGCCGCCACGAAATCGCCGACGCCGACCAGCCGCGCCCGCCGCGAACGCTCGGCATCGAGGATGGACTTCACCTTCGCCAGCGTGCTCGCAAGATCGTCATTGACGATGACGTAATCATATTCCGGCCAGTGGCTGATCTCATCGGCCGCCTTGGCCATGCGGGCGGCGACGATGGCGTCGGAATCCTGTGCGCGGGTCTTGAGGCGGCGCTCCAGCTCATCGTGGCTGGGCGGCAGGACGAAGATGCTGACCAGATCCTCGCGCGTGCGCTCTTTCAATTGCTGGGTACCCTGCCAGTCGATGTCGAACAGCACGTCGCGGCCACGGCCCAGTGCGCTGAGCACCGGCT
>DATNNS010000027.1:0-2372 GCA_035601715.1 Rhizomicrobium sp. | reverse complement strand
AAAGCTGTTGTGGCCGCTGCTCGCGGGCTTCGCGCGGCTCGTCATCGCGGTCGGCGGCGGCTGGCTTGTTCTGAAGCTGACCGGGTCTTTGAGCCTTGTGTTTGTCATGCTGAGCGTCGCCTTGACGGTCTATGGCTTGATCGTCGGGACCGCGATCCTGTCCGGCGCCTGGTTCAGGAACGGCGCCGCCCGCGCCCGCTAAACCAGGCGATCAAGCCTCCACCGTCGCGATGCGCAGGTTGTTCGTGGCGCCGGACGTCCCGAAGGGCACGCCGGCGACAACAATGATGCGCTCGCCCTCGCCGGCGAAGCCCTCGATATAGGCGTGGCGGCAGGCCCGGTCGGCCATGTCGCGTTCGTCGCGCGCGTCGTCGGTGACAATCGGATGCACGCCCCAGACGACAGCCAAGCGCCGGGCCACCGATTCGATCGGCGTCAGCGCCAAAATCGAGGAGCGCGGCCGCTGTCGGGCGATGCGAAGGCCGGTCGAGCCTGAGCTGGTCCACGCGCAGATCACTTTCAGGTCGAGCGTTTCGGCGACGTGGCGCGTCGCTTCGGCGATCGCGTCGGCGCCTGTCGCCTCCGGCGCCGCCCGCTGCGCCTCGATGACCGAGGGGTAGATCTTCTCCGATTCCACCGCTTCCGCGATCCTGTTCATGGTCGCGACCGCCTCGTGCGGATATTGGCCCGAGGCGCTCTCGGCCGACAGCATTACGGCGTCCGCGCCTTCGAACACCGCGGTCGCGACGTCCGACACTTCGGCGCGCGTCGGCACTGGCGACGAGATCATCGATTCCAGCATCTGCGTCGCCACCACCACCGGCTTGCCGAGCCGCCGCGCGAGCCGAGTCAAGGTTTTCTGGATGCCCGGAACCTGCTCGAGCGGCATTTCCACGCCAAGGTCGCCGCGCGCCACCATGAGCGCGTCGGCAACGGCCATGATCTCCTCGATCCGCTGGACCGCCTGCGGCTTTTCGATCTTGGCCATCACGAGCGCCCGGCCGTTGACGATTTCCTTGACCTCGACGATGTCTTCCGGACGCTGAACGAACGAGAGCGCAATCCAGTCGATATCCTCCTCCAGCGCTGCGGCGAGATCCGCGTGATCCTTCTCTGTCATGGCGGAGGTTGGAATGGTCGTATCGGGCAAGCTCACGCCCTTCTTGTTGGAGACGCGCCCCGGGACTTCGACGACAGTCAGCGCCCGGCCTCCCTCGGCTGCGGCGACCCGCAGTAGCACTTTGCCGTCGTCGATGAGTATCCGGTGCCCCTTCGCGAGCGAGTTCAAGATTTCCGGATGCGGCAGGTAGACGCGCGCCTGCCCACCTGGCGCGGGGTCGCCGTCAAGGATGAAGGCCTCGCCGCGTTGCAGGTCGGCGGCGCCGCTGGCGAATGTGCCGAGCCTGAGCTTCGGCCCCTGCAGGTCGACGAGGATGCCGATCGGGCGGCCGGTCTCTTCCTCGACATCGCGGATCGTCGCAACCCGCTCCCGCATCACGTCGTGCGAAGCATGGCTCATGTTGATGCGGAAGACGTCGGCGCCGGCGGCGAACAGCGCCGCGATGGTCTTTCGGTCGGCCGAGGCTGGTCCAAGCGTTGCGACGATTTTGACGCGGCGGCGGCGGGACTGCACTTGCGTTCTCCCAGAATCTGCGGCGCTCGCCGCTATGCTCGTTTTTCGCCGCGCCGGACCAGCGAACCGACGCTGCGGCTTAAGGGTTCGCCTGGTCGGTCAGCTGCACCGTCCAGCTCTTCGAGTCTTTGCCGGTGTCGACTTCGAAAAATCCGGTTCGGTTGTAGCCGCGCGCAAAGCAATCCTGCCGGCCGTCGATCTTGAACTCGCGATCTGACGTGCACATGAATACCTTGCCCTTCCACTCGCCGCCGCGCTCGTCCATGGCGTACAGATAATAATACTCAGCCGCCAGGGCGCCGCGCAAAAGCGTCACGCAGTCGAGCGATTTGAGATTCCACCAGCCTTCGCTCACCCAGTTTTGTCCGTCGGTGTAGCCGATGGCGACGCTGACGCGGTTACTGGTGTTGTTGCACATGCGCAAGTCCGCGCGAGCGGGGGCGGCCGCGCAGAGCGCCGCACCCAGCGCGGAAAGCGCCAGCAGCCGTCCCGCCATTCTGTTCATGTCCATGGGGTGAAAAAGGGGCTTTCGTGCATCATATTCGGCGGGCAAGAAGCGCTGTCAACCTCGTCCTGCGCGAGGTTCCGAGCGACTGGCGCGGAATCGACCAGATTCTGGCCATGGCTTTAGCCTACCTTCGCTCGTTCGGCGACCTATCGATGGATCACAAGGCTAATGTCGCGGCTCGACGGAATCGCACGAATCGCGGATGATTGACTGATGAAGCGATCTCTTTGG
>DATNNS010000026.1:0-5657 GCA_035601715.1 Rhizomicrobium sp. | reverse complement strand
GCGAGCGGCGACGGCTTGACGGCCACCGCATGCATCGAGACGCCGATGCGCTGGCAGAACATGCCGATCGGATTGCGCACGCCGCGCGCCTCGTCGACCACATAAGACGTCGGCGCGGCCTGGATCACTTCATAGCCTTCGAGGCCCGATTTGGCGCGGCCGTCGGCGAGCAGCGCATGGAGATGGGCGTCGGAGACCAGCGCGCCGTCGAGCGCCATGGCGGCGCGCGCGTTGACGCTGATCGGCGAACCGCAGCTGACGCCGATCAGCACGTTCTGGATGCGGGCATCGGCGTGGTTCTCCGCCGCTGCGACCGCTTCGCGGATCGCTTCCTCGGCGAGGTCCATGCCGGTGATGGTGCCGGCCTTGATGCCCTGGCTCTCGCGCAGGGCCGCGCCCAGCACGCGAAGATTCCCCGGCTCGGCGCGGCCGACCAGGCAGACGACCTTGGACGATCCGATGTCGAGGACCGCGACCAATCCGGTGCGGAAGGCGGCCTCCGCGTTTGCCGTGCGCATGCGTACGATCTCGCTCATTAGGTAGCATTCCCCCGTTGCATTGTTTGCGGCTGCCCGTTGCGCAGGATGAAGAAGTAGTTGTCGCGCGCGCGCAGATCGATCTCGGTGATGTCGCGCTCGAGCACGCCGGTATCGACCAGCAGATGCTCGAGCACATCGAGCTGCTTCTGCCAGCCGTCTTCCGGCAATTCGACGATCACCTTGTCGTCGAGGATCAGGTTCCAGCGCCGGCCCGACATGCGCTGCATGGCGAAGACGCGGGCATGCACGGCGCGGTGCGTGGCGATGGCGGCGATCAGAGCGGCGCCGTCCTGCGGCGCGTCGCCGACGAAGCGCGGCAGGCTCTTGAATTCGGCGCCATCGGTCAGCGCGATGGGCTTGCCGCTGTGCTCGATGACATAGAGCCCATCCTGCGAATCCCACAGCGCGAAAGGCTGTTTCTCAACGACATCGACCGCGATCGTATCGGGATAGCGGCGGCGGACGTTGGCCTGCGCGATCCAGGGCAGCAGCAAGAGGCGGGCGCGGGCGGCGTGGATGTCATAGCCCAGGCTGGTCTTGCCGTCCTCGATGTTGAGGGCGGCCATGATCGTCTTCTCCGGCGTGCGCAGGTTGCCGGTGATGCCCACATCCTTGATGCCGAAGCCGGCGTCATCGACCACCGCCATGACCGCGTTGCTGGTTCCCG
This sequence comes from Rhizomicrobium sp., assembly GCA_035601715.1. GTDB lineage: Bacteria > Pseudomonadota > Alphaproteobacteria > Micropepsales > Micropepsaceae > Rhizomicrobium. The sequence goes on along the minus strand of DATNNS010000026.1, from coordinate 4,451 downwards.
CGATGGCGCGGCCGACATAGCCGCCGGCGAACAGGGCTGCGACCGCGGTGAGCGCGAGGAAGGCTACGGTGAGCGCGAGCATCGGGCGCGACAGCGTGAGCTTTTCCCGCGCGCCGCGGATGAAGCGCGAAACGATATCGTCGCGCCGTTTCTTGCGCTTGCCGAATGTCAGCCGCTCGGCGGGAATGCGCGCGCCGTTGGTGGCCCTGAGCGTCGCCTTGGCGCGCGGGTTGCGGCGGGTCTTGCGCTGCGATTTCAGCGATCGCATGAGGCGTCCTCCACCATCCAGCGGCACAGCGCGCCATAGGAGAAACCCGCATAGGCCGCCTGTTCGGGCACCAGCGAGGTCGGAGTCATTCCGGGTTGGGTGTTGGTTTCCAGCACGATCAAGCGGTCCTTGTCGTCGTCATAACGGAAATCGGTGCGCGAAACGCCGCGGCAGCCGAGCGCGACATGGGCGCGTTCGGCGAGGCGCAATACCTGCTCGGTCACGGCGGCGGGGATTTTCGCAGGCAGCACATGGGTCGAGCCGCCGTCGGCATACTTCGCCTCATAGTCGTAGAATTCGAGGGTTGTGGTGATCTCGGTGACGCCGAGGGCGCGGTTGCCCATCACGGTCACCGTCAATTCGCGCCCCGGCACGAATTCCTCGACCATCATCTCGTCGCTGAGCTTCCAGGTGTCGCTGCCGAGCGCCTCCGGCGGGCGGTTGTCGCCTTTCCTGATGATGAAGACGCCGACCGACGAACCCTCATTGACAGGCTTCACAACATAAGGCGGTTCCATCAGATGCCGTGCCGCCGCTTCGCGCCGGTCGACGACGATGGAGTCCACCACCGGAATGCCCGCGGCGCGGTAGACATCCTTGCTGCGCTGCTTGTGCATCGCGAGCGCCGACGCCAGCACGCCGGAATGGGTGTAGGGGATGCGCAGCAATTCGAGCAGACCCTGCACGCAGCCATCCTCGCCCCAGCGCCCGTGCAGTGCGTTGAACACCGCATCGGGCTTCGCATCGATCAGTTGCTGCGCGAGGTTCTCGCCCGGATCGATCTCGACCACGTCGAAGCCCTCGCCGCGCAAGGCGTTGGCGCAGCCCGCGCCCGACGACAGGCTCACTTCGCGTTCGGCCGAACGCCCGCCCAGCAATACGGCCACTCTCTTATATACCGTCATGCCACGCCCACCCGCTTGATCTCCCATTCGAGCGTGATGCCGAATTTGTCCTTCACCCGCGCGCGCACTTCCTCGCCGAGACCTTCGATATCGGCGGCGGTCGCGTCGCCGGTATTGATGAGGAAGTTGCAATGTTTTTCGGACACCTGCGCCGCGCCGCGCATCAAGCCGCGGCAACCTGCCTGGTCGATCAGCTGCCAGGCCTTGTGGCCGGGCGGATTCTTGAAGGTCGATCCGCCGGTCCTGGATTTCACCGGCTGCGTCGCCTCGCGCTGTTCGACCAGCGCGTTCATGCGGGCGCGGATCGCATCCGGCTCGCCGCGCTCGCCTTCGAACACCGCTTCGACGAAGATGAGTTCTTCGGGCGTGTCCGACTTGCGATAGGCGAACGCCATATCGTCGCGCGAGAGCGTGATCCTGTTGCCTTTGCCGTCGATGGCGGTCGCTTCGACGAACGCGTCCTTGATTTCGCGTCCATAGCAGCCGGCGTTCATCCGCAGCGCGCCGCCGATGGTTCCGGGAACGCCACGCAGGAATTCGAGGCCGGCGATGCCGGCATCCGCAGCCGCGCGCGCGACCGCCGCATCGAGCGCCGCGGCGCCGGCGCGGATGCGCGTGACCTCCGCCGCGACTTTGCCGAAGGCGCCCGGCAGGCGCACGACCAACCCGGGAATGCCGCCGTCGCGCACCAGCAGGTTCGAGCCCACGCCGATGACGCTGACGCGCGTATCGGGATTCTTCGCGTAGAGGAAGGTCGCCAGGTCGTCGGCGTCCGCCGGGCGGAACAGCACTTCCGCCGGCCCGCCGGCGCGGAACCAGACGAGGTCCTTCAGCGCCGCGCCTTCGGCATAGGTGCCGCGCACGGGCGGGAGCGCATCGCAGACGCGGGACATCATCACGCCTTGCCCTCCCGCGCCTTGAGCGCCGCCTCGAGGCCGGCAGCCCACACCGTGATCGAACCGGCTCCCAGCATGACGACCGCGCCGCCCGCCTTGGCATGTTCGGCGACCAGCGCCGTCAAATCCTCCGCGCCATCGATCGTGAGCACGCTGCGATGACCGCGGGCGCGCAACGCTTCGGCGAAGCTGTCGCGGTTGAACCCTTCGATCGGCGCCTCGCCGGCCGGATAGACCGGCGCGACGATAGCGACGTCGGCATCGTTGAGGCATTGGGCGAACTGCTCGAAGGTATCGCGTAGGCGCGTGTAGCGATGGGGCTGAACGACGGCGACGATGGGGCCGGCGTAAGCCTGACGCGCCGCCTTCAGCGCGGCGGCGATCTTGAAGGGATTGTGGGCGTAATCGTCGATGATGGCGGCGCCGTTCCACTCGCCGACGCGGGTGAAGCGCCGCTTGACGCCGCCGAAACGGTCGAGCGCCACGCGGATCGTGTCCGCGCCGATGCCGAGCTCGCGCGCGACCGCGATGGCGGCCAGCGCGTTCTGCACGTTGTGCTCGCCGGGCATCGGCAGGCGCATGCTTTCGATGTGCGTCTCCTTGCCTTCGCGGCGGTCGGTGATGACGATGTCGAAATGCGACGCGCCTTCGGAGAAGCTCACATTGACCGCGCGGATGTCGGCCTGCGGCGAGAGTCCATAAGTGATCAGCCGGCGATCCTCGATGCGCCCGACCATCGCCTGCACTTCGGGATGATCCAGGCACAGCACCGCGAAGCCGTAGAACGGGATGTTCTCGATGAATCGCTGGAACGCGTCGCGCATCCGGTCGAAGGTGCCGTAATAGTCGAGATGGTCCGGATCGGCATTGGTGACGACGGCGACCGTCGCCGGCAGGCGCAGGAAGGTGCCGTCGCTCTCGTCGGCCTCGACCACCACCCATTCGCCGGCGCCGAGCCGCGCATTGGTGCCGTAAGCATTGATGATGCCGCCATTGACCACGGTGGGGTCGAGTCCGCCGGCGTCGAGCAGAGCGGCCACCAGCGTCGTCGTCGTCGTCTTGCCGTTGGTGCCGGCGATGGCGATGCAGTTCTTCAGCCGCATGATCTCGGCCAGCATCTCGGCGCGCCGCACCAGCGGCAGCCCGCGAACGCGCGCCGCATCGAACTCCGCATTGCCCGGCTTCACTGCCGAGGAATAGACCACGGCATGGGCATCGCCCAGATTGTCGGCGGAATGGCCGATCGTGATGGGAATGCCCATCGCCTTGAGGCGCTTGACGTTGGCGCTTTCCGCCACGTCGGAACCGCGCACCTTGTAGCCGAGATTGTGCATGATCTCGGCGATGCCGCTCATGCCGATGCCGCCGATGCCGATGAAATGGATGGTGCCGATGTCGAGCGGCACGCGGGTCTGCGTCTGCTTCACGCCGCCCTCCCGATGTCGTCGACAAGATCGGCGAAGCGCGCTGCCGCGTCGGGCTTGCCCAGCCTGTGCGCCGCGGCGGCGCGCCCGGCCAGTGCGGCGGAATCGGCGAAGGCGTCTTCGAGAAGTTTCGCGAGTTTCTCGGCAGTCAGATCGCGCTGCTGGATCGTCCAGGCGGCGCCGGCTGCGACCAGGACGTCGGCATTGGCCGTCTGGTGATCGTCGGTCGCGAAGGGATAGGGAATGAGGATGGCAGGCCGGCCGATCACGGCGAGCTCGCTCACGGTCGACACGCCGCTGCGCGCGATCACAAGATGGGCCGCGGACATGCGCTGCGGCATGTCGTTGAAGAAACCGGCAAGCTCGGCTTTCACGCCGGCATAAGCGGCGCGCACCATCGCGATGTCTTCGGGGCGGCATTGCTGCACGATGCTGAGGCGCGATTTCAGCGCGGGCGGCAACAGCGCGACCGCAGCCGGAACGGTTTCGCTCAAGGCGCGCGCGCCCTGGCTGCCGCCGAAGACGAGCAGATTGAGAACGCCGTCCGCGGAAGGAGTCTGGTACGGCGCATCCTTCAGCGCCACGACTTCGGGCCGCACCGGATTGCCCGTGTAGACGACCTTGGACATGTCGTCCGGCTGGAAGCGTGCCAGCGGCAGGCCGCCGGCGATTGCTTTCACCGAGTTGGCGAGCAGGCGGTTGGCGCGGCCGAGCACGGCGTCGGGCGCGAGGATGGCGGTCGGCAGGCCGGCGAAGACGGCGGCCAGCATCACCGGCAGGCTCGGATAGCCGCCGAAGCCGACGACGGCGGCCGGCTTCAGCCGCAGCAATTTGATCAGGCCGATCACAATGCCGGCCGCGATCTTGAACGGCGCGGTGGCGAGCGAAAGCCCGCCCGCGAAAGTCGCCGACGGTACGATCTCGATCTTCGCGCCCGGAAAATAGGTCGGGTATTGCG
>DATNNS010000025.1:0-5141 GCA_035601715.1 Rhizomicrobium sp. | reverse complement strand
GACGCGCTCGACGGACTGGTCGCGCTGCATGGCGCGGAAACGATCGCGGCGGTCATCGTCGAGCCGTTCGCGGGATCCGCCGGCGTGTTCGCGTCGCCGCAGGATTATCTCAAGTGCCTGCGCGCGCTCTGCGACAAGCATGGCATCCTGCTGATCTTCGACGAAGTGATCACCGGCTTCGGGCGTCTCGGCCATGCCTTCGCCGCCGAGCGCTATGGCGTCACGCCGGACATCATCACGTTCGCGAAAGGCATCACCAACGGCGCGGTGCCGATGGGTGGGGCCATCGTGAGCAACAAAATCCACGACGCCTTCATGAGCGGCCCCGATCATCAGATCGAGCTGTTCCATGGCAACACCTATTCGGCGCATCCGCTGGCGTGCGCCGCGGCGCTGGCGACGCTCGATCTGTATCGCGACGAAGGCCTGTTCGAGCGGGCCGCGGCGCTGGAGCCGGTGCTGGAAGACGCCGTGCATGCGCTCAAGGGGGCGCCCTTTGTCGCCGACATCCGCAATGTGGGCTTGGCGGCGGGAATCGAGCTCGAGCCCGATCCCGCGGCGCCGGGACGGCGGGGTTACGATTCGATTCGGCTGGCCTTTGCCGAGGAGAATCTCGTCATCCGGGTGGGCGGCGACACAATCGCGCTGTCGCCGCCGCTGATCGCGACGCAGGACGATATCGGGCGTATGGTGGATGGGATAAAGGGCGTGCTGAAACGCCTGCGTTGATGGGGTGAACGATGCTTGCGCTGAGACGGCTGTTGCTCGTCATATTCGTGCTGGTCGGGCCGGTGGCGATGACCGGTTTGCTCTATCTGGCGACCAACGCTTTGCTCGCCGCGACAAATCGGGTAATCGACCCGCAAGTCGTCATCTATGCGGCGGCGATCGAGTGCGCGGTGTTCTTCCTGCTCGCGGTGCTCGAAGCCAAAAGCCGCTGGTCAGCCTGAAGCGAGGATCCCATGCGCATCGGCGTTCCCAAGGAAATCAAGAACCACGAATACCGCGTCGGCATGACGCCGGCGGCCGTGCGCGAGCTGACCGCGCGGGGCCATGAGGTATTCGTCGAAACCAATGCCGGCGAGGGCATCGGCCTGCACGACGCGATGTACACCCGCACCGGCGCGAAGATGCTCGCCACCGCCGACGAGATATTCGCCACCGCCGACATGATCGTGAAGGTGAAGGAGCCGCAGCCGGTCGAGATCAAGCGCCTGCGCAAGGGCCAGACGCTGTTCACCTATCTGCATCTGGCGCCAGATCCCGAGCAGACCAGGGGGCTGATCGAGTCGGGTGCGATCTGCATCGCCTATGAAACGGTGACGGACGCGCGCGGCGGCCTCCCGCTGCTGGCGCCGATGAGCGAAGTGGCGGGACGCATGTCGATCCAGGCCGGCGCGCATTCTCTGGAGATCGCGCAGGGCGGCCGCGGCATGCTGCTGGGCGGCGTGCCGGGCGTGCCGGCGGCGAAGGTTGTCGTGCTCGGCGGCGGCGTGGTCGGCACCAATGCCGCGCGCATGGCGATGGGCATGGAAGCGCATGTCATCATCCTCGATGTCTCGCTCAATCGCCTGAAGGAGCTGGACGAGCAGTTCGGCTCGCGCATGCACACGCTTTATTCGACCATCGACGCGATCGAGGAGCAGGTCATCGCCGCCGATCTCGTCATCGGCGGCGTGCTGCTGCCGGGAGCTGCGGCGCCCAAGCTGATCACGCACAAGATGGTCAAGCAGATGAAGAAGGGCTCCGTGATCGTCGATGTCGCGATAGATCAGGGCGGCTGCGCCGAAACCAGCCACGCCACCACCCATGCCGATCCGACCTATATGGTCGACGGCGTGGTGCACTACGCGGTCGCCAACATGCCGGGCGCGGTCGCGCGCACCTCGACCTTCGCGCTCAACAACGCCACCTTGCCCTTCACCATCGCGCTGGCCGAACTCGGCCCCGAGGCGGCGATGAAGAAGAATCCGCATCTGCGCGCGGGGCTGAACGTCTATAAGGGCGTCCTGACCTATGGCGCGGTGGCGGAAGCGCAAAAGCTGCCGTTCAAGAGCGCGGAAAACGTGCTGGGCGCGTGACAGTGCGACGGAATTGCGACCGCCGCACCGCACAAATATTTGAAAAGATTAGCTTTTGACAAGCACGCGTCCTTGAATTCGCGCCTTTCCTTTTTGTAATATCCCGCCGGGCGTTTGGGGCAGGCGGTCGAAGAATCCATCGGCGGCGCGCATCCCCGGCAGGGTGTTTTTTATTCGGGGACTGTCATGACCACCATCGTCGGCACCACAAGTGGCGCCACCAACGTTTTCGACTCCGATTCTCTGGAGGGCTTGGCGGCCACGCCGCTGGGCGCGCACAGTTCGACGCAGTTCACGATCTCCGATTCCGACGCCGATTTTCAGGTGACGGGTTTCGGGACAGGTCTCAGCTATAGCGGCGGCCACCCCAGCGGCGGCACGATCACGAGCCTGACCGTCGACGTGTCCGGATTCACCTCGACGTGGAGCGGCTTCAGCATTTCCGCATCGACGCTGTGGCACGCGGTCAGCACGGGCGACATCAACACGTTCGATTCGCTGCTGTTCGGCGGCAACGACACGTTCACCTCGGGCGCCACCGGCGGGAGCACGGACAATGTGGCCGGCTATGCCGGCAACGACGTTTTCGACATGGGCGCCGGTTTCAAGGCCGGCGATCATATCGACGGCGGCAGCGGCAACGACACCGTCAACCTCAACGGCGACTATTCGTCCGACCTGCAGTTCTTCTCGGACAGCATCGTCAGCGTCGAAACCATCACGGTATCGGCGGGCCACGATTACGTGCTGACGCTTTCCAACGGCGAGACGCCGCTCAGCGGCACGCTGACGATCGACGCGTCCGCGCTCGGTGCGGGCAATTTCCTCAATTTCGACGGCAGCAATGTGAGCACGGCCGCGTTCAACGTGATCGGCGGCGCAGGCGACGACGTCTTCCGCGGCGGCCCCGGCAACGACACGTTCAACGGCGGCGCCGGCAACGATGTCGTGAGCTATTTCAGCTCGTCGTCGGACATGACGATCAACATCGGCACCACCGGCCCGCAGAACATCGGCCAAGGCTTCGGAAACGATACGCTGATCTCGGTCGAGGGCGTGATCACCGGCTCGGGCAACGACACCATCACGGGCGATTCCCACGACAACTTCATCAATGCCGGCGGCGGCAACAACATCATCGACGGCGGCGCGGGCAACGACACGGTGAGCTTCGCCAATACCGCCGGCCCGATCAGCATCGATCTGTCGCTCAACCATCAGACGGTGAACCACAACGACGGCACCGACACGCTCACCTCGGTCGAGAATGTCATCGGCACCGCCCAGAACGACATGTTCATCGCCGGCAACGACGACAACGTCATCGAGGGCGGCTTCGGCGGCGAGCTGAACGACACACTGTCCTATATCGACGCCACCGCGGGCGTCGTGATCGACTACTCCGCCGGCACCGGCGTCGGTAACGTCACAGGCGGCAGCGGTCACGACACGATCAGCGAAATCGGCCACATCCTCGGCTCGAATTTCGACGATACGTTGATCGCGGGTTCCGACCCCCAAAATCTGTCGGGCGGCCTTCTGCCGCAAAGTTTCGACGGCGGCGGAGGCGACGACACGGTCGATTTCTCGCATCTCGGCGCGGGCGTCGACATGAACCAGCCGTTTGAGGCGCCGACGCTGAACAGCGTCGAAACCATCATCGGCACCAGCTTCAACGATACCCTGAACGCGTCGGCCGTGCCGGCCGGCAGCGTCAGCACCGTCGAAGGCGACGACGGAAACGACACGCTGACGGGCATCAACGGAGCGGCCGAGTTGATCGGCGGCGCTGGCAACGACACGCTGATATCCGACAACTTCGACCCCGCGGACATTTGGGATGGCGGCACCGGCAACGACGTTTTGTACTTCTCCGATATCAGCGCTTCAGGCGTGGTCACCTTCGCGCCCACCTCGATGGTGGGTGTGGAAACACTGCTGCTGGAGAGGGTTTTCGACAACGCCATCAAGACGGACGACGCCAACGTCGCCGCCGGCGCCACGCTCACGGTGGGTTTCTCCAGCGACGATTCCTGGGTCAGCGCCGGATCGGTCACTTTCGACGGCTCGGCCGAAACCAACGGCAATTTCAACATCACCACGCTCGAAGGCTACGACGCGATCACCGGCGGCGCCGGCAATGACGTCATCAGCACCGGCAGCGGCGGCGACACGATCGACATCTCCTTCGGCGGCAACGACATCGTGCATGCCGGCGATGACGACGACATCATCATCGCGGGCGGTGCGCTGACGGGCGCCGATCGCATCGACGGCGGCGCCGGCAACGATACACTGACCCTGAACGGCGACTATTCCGCGGGCGTGACATTCAAGGCCACGACGATGGTCAATGTCGAAACGCTGCAGCTGGCCGCAGGCGACAGCTACAAGTTCACCACCAATGACGCCACTGTGGCGGCCGGCCAGACGTTGACGGTGGATGGCAGCGCGCTGGCCACCGGCCAGAATCTCAGCTTCAACGGCGCGCATGAAACCGACGGCGCTTTCGTCATCACGAGCGGTGCGGGCAACGATACGCTCACGGGCGGCGCGGGCGACGACACGATCAGCGCGGGCGCGGGCAACGATACCATCAATGGCGGCGGCGGCGTCGACGTGCTCTCGGGCGGCGACGGAAACGACAAGTTCAATCTCGGCGCGAACTTCAACGCCGCCGACCAGATCGACGGCGGGACCGGAACGGACACCGTCATCCTTTCGGGCGACTATTCCGCCGGCGTCGTCTTCGGCGCGGCCACGATGATCAATGTCGAAACGTTGCAACTGCTGGCCGGCCACAGCTACGCACTGACCCTGAATGACGCCACGGTCGCGGCAGGCGCGACGCTGACGCTCAACGCCAGCGCGCTTCACGCGACCGATTCGGTCAGCTTCGACGGTTCGGCGGAAACCGACGGTCGGTTCGTGCTGAACGGCGGCCTCGGGAACGATGTGCTCAAGGGCGGCGCGGGCGCCGACGTCATCACGGGCGGTGCCGGCAACGACACGATCGACGGCGGCGGCGGTATCGACATGGTGAGCTACGCCAGTGCGACG
>DATNNS010000024.1:0-4021 GCA_035601715.1 Rhizomicrobium sp. | reverse complement strand
CTCGCCAATGAGATCATTGATGCGAGTAACGGTGTCGGTGCTGCAGTGAAGCGTCGTGAGGACGTGGCCAAGATGGCCGAGTCCAACAAGGCCTTCGCGCACTACCGCTGGTAATCAAAGAAAGCTCTCGAAATGACTGCTCGTGACATCGCCCTGGACAAGGTGCGCAACATTGGGATCATGGCGCACATCGACGCCGGCAAGACCACCACGACTGAACGCATCCTCTTTTACACCGGCAAGAGCTACAAGATCGGCGAGGTCCACGAGGGCGCGGCGGTCATGGACTGGATGGTCCAGGAGCAGGAGCGCGGCATCACGATCACGTCGGCCGCCACCACGACCTACTGGAACGACCACCGCATCAACATCATCGACACGCCGGGCCACGTCGACTTCACCGTCGAAGTCGAGCGCTCGCTGCGCGTCCTCGACGGCGCGGTCGCCGTGTTCGACGCCGTCGCCGGCGTCGAGCCGCAGTCCGAGACCGTCTGGCGCCAGGCCGACAAGTACAACGTCCCGCGCATCTGCTTCGTCAACAAGATGGACCGCATGGGCGCGGATTTCCCGCGCTGCGTCGCCATGATGATCGACCGCCTCGGCACCAAGCCGATGGTGCTGACCTGGCCGATCGGCGCCGAAGCCGATTTCAAGGGCATCGTCGATCTCGTCACGATGAAGGCGCTGGTCTGGAAGGAAGAGCAGCTCGGCGCGCAATTCGACGAAGTCGAAATTCCCGCCGACCTCAAGGACAAATGCGCCGAACTGCACACCCAGCTGGTCGATGCCGCTGTGGAGCAGGACGAAGCGCTTCTCGAAGCCTATCTCGAAGGCAAGCAGCCCAGCATTCCGGACCTCAAGCGCTGCATCCGCAAGGGCGCGATCGGCTTCAAGTTCGTGCCGGTGCTGTGCGGCTCGGCGTTCAAGAACAAGGGCGTGCAGCCGCTGCTCGACGCGGTGGTCGACTACCTGCCGTCGCCGCTCGACATTCCCCCGGTCGTCGGCATCGTGCCGGGCAAGGAAGAGAAGGAAGTCGAGCGTCCGGCCGATGACAAGGCGCCGTTCGCGGGCCTCGCATTCAAGATCATGGACGATCCGTTCGTCGGCTCCATCACCTTCGTGCGCGTCTATTCCGGCATGATCACATCTGGCACGGGCGCGCTCAATTCCGTCAAGGACAAGAACGAGCGCGTCGGCCGCATGCTGCTGATGCATGCCAATTCGCGCGAGGACGTGAAGGAAGCTTATGCCGGCGATATCGTGGCGTTGGCCGGCCTCAAATACACCACCACCGGCGAGACGCTGTGCGATCCGCAGCATCCGGTGATCCTGGAGCGCATGGAATTCCCCGATCCCGTCATCGAGCAGGCGATCGAGCCGAAGACCAAGGCCGACCAGGAGAAGATGGGCATGGCGCTGCAGCGTCTCGTCCAGGAAGATCCTTCGTTCCGCGTCTCGACCGATCCGGAATCCGGCCAGACCATCATGAAGGGCATGGGCGAGCTCCATCTCGACATCAAGGTCGACATCCTGCGCCGCACCTACAAAGTGGATGCCAATATCGGCGCGCCGCAGGTCGCCTATCGCGAGACGTTGTCGCGCCCGGTCAGCATCAAATACACCCACAAGAAACAGACCGGCGGTTCGGGCCAGTTCGCCGAAGTGTCGATCGACTTCGCGCCGCTGCCGCCGGGCTCGGGCTTTGTGTTCGAGAACGACGTGGTCGGCGGCTCGATCCCGAAGGAATTCATCCCGGCGGTCGAAAAGGGCCTGAAGGCGCAGAAGGAATCCGGCCTGCTCGCCGGCTTCCCGGTGATCGACTTCAAGGCGACGCTGACCGACGGCAAGTATCACGAAGTGGACTCCAACGCGCTGACCTTCGACATCGCGGCGCGCGCGGCGTTCCGCGAGCTTGCGTCGAAGGGTGCGGTCAAGCTGCTCGAGCCGATCATGAAGGTCGAGGTCGTGACGCCGGAGGACTTCACCGGCGGCGTCATCGGCGATCTGCTCGGCCGCCGCGGCCAGGTGCTGGGTCAGGATTCGCGCGGCAACGCGCAGGTGATCAGCGCCATGGTGCCGCTCGCCAACATGTTCGGCTACATCAGCACCTTGCGCTCGATGTCCCAGGGTCGCGCGCAATACTCGATGGAATTCCATCACTACGCCCAGGTTCCGCAGGCGATCGCGGACGAGATCAAGAACAAGTAATCACGACAGACGACGGAGAAAGAAAATGGCCAAGGCAAAATTCGAGCGGAACAAGCCGCATTGCAATATCGGAACGATCGGTCACGTCGACCACGGCAAGACCTCGCTGACGGCGGCGATCACCAAGGTGCTGGCCGAGACCGGCGGCGCCACGTTCACCGCCTATGACCAGATCGACAAGGCGCCGGAAGAGAAGGCGCGCGGCATCACGATCTCGACGGCGCACGTCGAATACGAGACCAAGAACCGCCACTACGCCCACGTCGACTGCCCCGGCCACGCCGACTATGTGAAGAACATGATCACCGGCGCCGCCCAGATGGACGGCGCGATCCTGGTCGTGTCCGCCGCCGACGGCCCGATGCCGCAGACCCGCGAGCACATCCTGCTCGCCTATCAGGTCGGCGTGCCGGCGATGGTCGTATTCATGAACAAGTGCGACATGGTCGACGATCCGGAGCTTCTGGACCTCGTCGAGCTCGAAGTGCGCGAGCTGCTGACCTCCTACAAGTTCCCGGGCGACAAGATCCCGATCATCCGCGGCTCGGCGCTGATGGCGCTCGAAGACAAGGACAAGGCGCTCGGTCACGACGCGATCCTCAAGCTGATGGAAGCGGTCGACAGCTACATCCCGCAGCCGGAACGCCCGATCGACCAGCCGTTCCTGATGCCGATCGAAGACGTGTTCTCCATCTCCGGCCGCGGCACCGTCGTGACCGGCCGCGTCGAGCGCGGCGTCGTCAAGGTCGGCGAGACCGTCGAGATCATCGGCATCAAGCCGACCTCCTCGACCACCGTCACCGGCGTCGAAATGTTCCGCAAGCTGCTCGACCAGGGTCAGGCGGGCGACAATGTCGGCTGCTTGCTGCGCGGCATCGAGCGCGAAGGCATCGAGCGCGGCCAGGTTCTGGCCAAGCCCGGCTCCGTCACGCCGCACACCAACTTCATGGCGGAAGCCTACATCCTGACCAAGGAAGAAGGCGGCCGTCACACGCCGTTCTTCGCCAACTACCGGCCGCAATTCTATTTCCGCACGACGGACGTGACGGGAATCGTGAAGCTGCCGGAAGGCACCGAAATGGTCATGCCGGGCGACAACATCTCGATCGAGATCGAGCTGATCGTGCCGATCGCCATGGAAGAGAAGCTGCGCTTCGCCATCCGCGAAGGCGGCCGCACCGTCGGCGCCGGCGTTGTGGCGAAGATCATCAAGTAATCCTGGACGCGGCGGCGAAGAGCCGAATTGGAGAATAAGAAATGCAAGGCCAAAACATCAGAATTCGGCTCAAGGCCTTCGATCACCGCATCCTCGACAATTCGACGCGGGAAATCGTCAACACGGCCAAGCGCACGGGCGCGCAGGTGAGGGGTCCCATTCCCCTGCCGACGGGCATCGAGCGCTTCACCGTCAACCGGTCCCCGCATGTGGACAAGAAAAGCCGCGAGCAATTCGAAATCCGCACGCACAAACGCCTCCTCGACATCATCGACCCCACGCCGCAAACCGTCGACGCTTTGATGAAGCTCGACCTTGCGGCCGGTGTCGACGTCGAGATCAAGCTTTAAGGAGTTCAAGCGGCGATGCGCACTGGCGTCATCACGCAGAAAGTCGGCATGACCAGGCTGTTCCTCGAGGACGGCCGGCATGTGCCCGTCACGGTCCTGAAGCTGGATGGCTGTCAGGTCGTGGCGACACGCACCGCGGAGAAGGATGGCTACACAGCCGTCCAGCTCGGGTCCGGCTTCGCGAAAACCAAGCGTTTGTCGAAGGCCGATCGCGGCCATTTTGCGAAGGCCGAAATCGAGCCCCGCA
>DATNNS010000023.1:0-7914 GCA_035601715.1 Rhizomicrobium sp. | reverse complement strand
CGGATGGGAAATCGGAGATTGAGAGATAGCCGCGCAAGGGTCCGCTCATGAGAAAAGGATCGCCGAGAGCTTGCGCCGCGCCGCGATCGTGCGCTCATCCGCCGGACCCATCGCTTCGAACAAGGTGACAAGATGCTTGCGCGCGGCCTCGTCGTTCCATTTGCGCTCGCGCTTGACGATCTCCAGCAACTGGTCGAGCGCGCCTTCGCGGTCGCCTTTGGCGTCCAGCGCCAATGCCAGATCGTAGCGCGCCTGATGATCGCCGGGATTGGCCTCCAGTTTCTCGCGCAGGCCAGCGGTGTCGCCGGCGTCCGCCGCCTGCTCGCGCAATTTGAGTTCGGCTTCCACCGCGCGGATCGCCTCGTCGCCCGCGCCGTCGGGGCGCGCCAGCTGCAGCGTGCTCTTGGCGCGCTCGATATCGCCGCTTTTCAGGTAGCAGCGCGCCAGGCCCGCCACCGCTTTTGGATGCCCCGGTTCGTCCTGCAGCACATGCGCATAGGCCTGCGCTGCCGCCGTCACGTCGCCGGATTGAAACGCCGCGTCCGCCGCCGCGAGAACCTCCTCGGCATGATCATGCCCCGCTTCGCCGCCGGTGAGTTGCTGAACGAAGGCGCGAATCTGCGATTCCGGAATTGCGCCCATGAAGCCGTCCACCGGCTGGCCGCTCTTGAAGGCATAGACCGTGGGAATGGATTGGATGCGAAGTTGCTTGGCGATCTCCTGGTTCTCGTCGATATTGATCTTGACCAGGCGCACCGCACCCTTGGCCTCGTTCACGACCTTCTCGATCATGGGTCCGAGCTGCTTGCATGGCCCGCACCAAGGCGCCCAGAAATCGACAATGACGGGAACCTCGCGGCTCGCCTCCAGCACGTCGGCCGCGAAGGTCTCCAGCGAACTGTCCTTGACGTAAGCGCCGTGCGCGGCGGGCGCGGCATCCGCTTTGGCGGTCACGGGCCGCCCGCTGGGGCTGATGATTGCCATGGTTTATGCTTTCCGTTCTGTCGGCTCCAAAGATGGGCCCTGACAGGCGGAAAGAAAAGAGCCTGCGTGGTTCCTGTTAAGATTGCCGCAGCGAATATCGGGAGACACAAATGACGGTTTCACGCAGAGGTGTGCTCGGTGGCGCCGCCGCGCTGTCGCTGGCCGCGATATCGGCGCGCGCCGCGGCCGGCGCCGATCTGGATGTTGCCGTCGTCGGCGGTGGCGTGGCCGGTGCCTATGCCGCATGGCGGCTGCGCAGCGAGCAGCCGGGCTCGCGCGTGCGCCTGTTCGAAACGAGCGAGCGCATCGGCGGGCGACTGCACTCCGTCGCGTTTCCCCAGGCGCCGCATTTGGTGGGCGAAGCAGGCGGGATGCGCTTCCTGCCGGCGCAGAAGCATGTGGCCAACCTGGTCAAGCACCTCAACCTGCCGGCACGCGGCTATCCGGTCGATGCGCCTTATGAGCGGCTGGAGCTGCGCGGCCGCAGCTTCTCGCTTGCCGAAATCGGCCAGCCGACAAAGCTCTTTCCCTACAATATCCCGGCGGCCGACCAGTCGCCGAAGAGCATGCTGTTCCTGCAGAGCATGGAACGGATCGTTCCCGGCGCGAAGACGATGACAGCGGCGAAATGGCGGCGCATCCGCGCAGGCGTTCGCTACAAGGGCCGCCTGCTCAAGGACTGGGCGGCCTGGACGCTGCTGGCCGATGTGCTGACGATGGAAGAGATGCGCTTCCTGCAGGACGCGTCGGGCTACGATGACGTCTCGCTCCACGAAACGGGACTGGACCAGTTCGATTTCATCTTTCTGGGCGACGACGAGTCCAAACCTTTCCTGACGATCGCCGGCGGCTACCAGCGCCTGCCGCTTACGCTTGCGCAGGAAGCTGGGACCGCCGGCGCCGGCATCGAAATGAAGACACGGCTCGCGAGCCTTTCAGTTCCGGCGGCAGCAAACGAATATTTCCATCTTGGCCTGTTGGATCGCATCGGCAGGCGATCCGCCGTCACCGCAAAGCGCGTCGTGCTCGCGCTGCCGCGGCGCGCTATCGAAACCGTCGCTATCTCGCCCGTCAATTCGCTATTCAACGATCTGGTCTCGGTCGAACCGGTGCCGGCCTGCAAGGCGCTGCTGCTCTACCCCAAACCGTGGTGGCGCGATCTGGGCATCGTGGGCGGCCGCTCGATCACCGACGCGCCGGCGCGACAGTTCTATGCGTTGGGCGCGGAGAAGGAACGCCTGCCATCCGAAGCCGCGAACGGCTTCGGCGTGTTGATGATGTATTGCGACGCGAACAGCGCGGAGTATTGGAAGGAACTCGCGCCACCATCCCCCGCCGGCGGTTTCCAATGGCTTTCCGGCGACTCGCAACTGGCGATGGAGGTGCATCGCGAAGCCGGCCTCGTCTATCGGACCACGCCGCCCAAGCCTCTTTCCGCCTGCTTCCAGGACTGGACAGCCGCACCCTGGCCGAGACGGCATCGCGCTTGCCGATCGCGTGATGAAGCCGATCGCCGATCGTGATCTTTATATCTGCGGCGAGGCCTATACGATGTACGAAGCCGGCTGGGTCGAAGGCGCCGTGGAGCGCGCGGAAACCATGCTGCAGAGGCATTTCGGATTGCGCGCGCCAGACTGGCTCGCCTGATTGACGCCGCGGCAACGCCTATTGACCCCTGCGGCGGCGCTGCGCCATAACCTGCGTCCACTTGGATCGCGGGCGTAGCTCAGGGGTAGAGCATAACCTTGCCAAGGTTAGGGTCGACGGTTCGAATCCGTTCGCCCGCTCCAGGTTTTTCAAAGGCTTGATGGGCGTTTCAAAGCCCTCCCAGGTTCCGGTCGGGAGCCTGGGAAGGCTAGCGAAACGCTACGCGACCTTCGCCGCGTAGCCGAGGACGGCTTTCACTTCGAGGAATTCCTCGAAGCCGAACTCGCCCCATTCGCGGCCGTTGCCCGACTGCTTGTAGCCGCCGAACGGCGAGCCGAAATCCGCGCCCGCGCCGTTCAGATGCACGTTGCCGGTGCGCAGCTTGCTTGCGACGTCGCGTGCATGCTCGATCGAGCCGGACTGCACGTAGCCCGATAGGCCATAGACCGTATCGTTCGCCATCTTGATCGCGTCGGCTTCCGCGTCGTAGGGCAACATCGACAACACCGGCCCGAAGATTTCCTCGCGCGCGATGGTCATGTCGTTGGTGACGTTCGCGAACACCGTCGGCCGCACATAGTAGCCGCGGTTGAGACCTTCCGGCCGGCCGAGGCCGCCGGTGACGAGCGTGGCGCCTTCGTCGATGCCTTTTTTGATCAGCGCCTGGATCTTGTTGTATTGCACCTCGCTCACCACGGGGCCGATGGTCGTGCCCTCCGCGGCCGGATCGCCGACCTTGACCTTTTCGGCCGCGGCCTTGGCGATGGTGATCGCATCGGCTTGCTTGGCGCGCGGCACGAACATGCGCGTCGGCGCGTTGCAGGACTGGCCGGAATTGGAGAAGCAATTCGAGACGCCCTGCGCCACCGCCTTCGACAGATCGGCGTCATCGAGAATGATATTGGCCGACTTGCCGCCCAGCTCCTGCGACACGCGCTTGACGGTCTCAGCGGCGGCCTTGGCGACCGCGATGCCAGCGCGCGTCGAGCCGGTGAACGACATCATGTCGACGCCCGGATGCGCCGAAAGCGCCTCGCCCACCGTCGGCCCGTCGCCGTTCACCAGATTGAACACGCCCGGCGGCACGCCGGCATCGTGCAGCACTTCGGCGAACAGGATCGCGTTCATCGGCGCGACCTCCGACGGCTTGAGCACCATGGTGCAGCCCGCCGCCAGCGCCGGGATCACCTTGCAGGTGATCTGGTTGATCGGCCAGTTCCATGGCGTGATCAGCCCGCAGACGCCGACCGGTTCGCGCACGATCGCGGTCGAGCCGCGCACTTCCTCGAACGGGTAGTCCTTCAGGATCTTCATCGTCTCGCCGATATGGCCGAGACCGGTCGCGGCCTGCGCGGCTTTCGACAGCCACAGCGGCGCGCCCATCTCCTCGGAGATGGTCTTGACGATCTCGTCATAGCGCTTCTGGTAGGACGCGAAAATCTTCTGCAGCAGCGCGAGGCGCTCTTCCCTTGTCGTGCGCGAGAACGTCTCGAAGGCGCGGCGTGCGGCGGCCACGGCCTTGTCGACATCGGCCTTCGAGCCCATGGAGATGCGCGCGAACGGTTCCTCGTTCGCGGGATTGATGACGTCGAGCGTCTTGGGCGTTACCGGATCGACCCACTTGCCGTCGATGTAGAATTGCAGCCGTTCAAGCATGTTTCGTCTCCCGCGATATGGCTTAGTTGGTCCCATAAGATCACACCCCGCGACGCGGGCAAAGTGGCCCGCGGGCGCAGGTGTTCGCTGGGATTTCGCTTACGATCAGTATCCGGACGGCGGCCCGTCATAGCCAGGCGGCGGACCCTGTTCGGCACCCTGCGGCGGATAGTTGGGCGCCGCATAGCGCGGCTGCGGCGGTGGGTAATAGCCGGACGGCGGTGCGTCGTAGCCAGGCGGCGGTCCTTCGGCGCTTTGCGCGTCATAGCGCGGCGCGGGCGCATAGCGCGCTTGCGGCGGCGGGTAATAGTTTGAGGGCGATCCGTCATAGCCCTGCGGCGGTGCGCGGTCATAGCCTTGCGTCGCATAGCCGGGCTGCGGCGGCGGATAATATGCGGGCGGCGGACCGTAGCCGCCTTGACCGCCGTTATAGTAACCACGGCGATCCGCATAGGCGCCGCGATCGGCGTAACGCGGATCGTAACCGCGCCGTTGATTGTAACCGCGCTCCTGATCGTAATCGCCGCCGGGCGCGCCGTCGTAATCAGCGCGCCGTCCGTAATAGCCCTGGTCTCGATCACGCCGGCCATCCGACGCGGCATCGGCGAGCGCGACGATTGGCGCTGTTGCGACGGTGGCGACGACCGCGCCCACCGCACCGAACAGACCAAACACCGGGCCACGTCCGTGATGGAAGAAGTGTCCATGCGCCGAAGCCGACGAGAGCGGCGCGATGGCGACCGCTGCGACCAGGCACGCAATTGTGGCGACGTTTTTCATGCCGGCATATCCTTCGAAAGGACTGCCCCCCGCGCTGGGCGTAGCATAGTGGCGGTTCCCCCACAAACCGCCGTCCCAAAACACACCTATGTTAATAACGCCGCAGTTGCGACGGGATCGGCGCCCACGCGTTTAGTCAGGGACGTGCCGCCTTGCGGCGGCGCGGTCGGAGAAGGAGCAACCGCATGAGCACGTCGACGAAGCCCAGAACCCCGGAAGAGAAGAAGCTGGACAAGCAGATTCAGGACAGCTTCCCCGCCAGCGATCCGCCGTCCTATTCCGGTGGCGCGATCGGCGCGCCCAAGGCGCGCGAAAGCGACGCGCCGACCGCCGAAACGCCCGAAGTCGTCGAGGCCGAGAAGAAAGTGAAATCGGGCGACGCCAAGGTGCCGCATACCTATTAGCCCAGCCCTATTGGCCCGATGAGACCAGCGCCTCATCGCCAATCTCGTGCAGCGTGCCGCAAAATTCGCAGCGCGCGCGGATAATGCCGTCCGCGTCGGCGAGGCCGGCGCGGTCGGCCGGCGCATAGGCGCGCAGCACGGACGCGATGCGGCCCTTGTCGCAATCGCAGCGGAAGGTGAGCGGCTCGGCGGGCTGCACGCGCACTTCGTCCTCGTGGAACAGCCGCCACAGCAGATTCTCGGCCGATAGCGAAACGTCGAGCAGCTCGAAATCGGACAGCGATTTGAGAAACAGCGTCAGCCGCTCCCAATTGTCGTTCTTGGCGTCGTCGTTGCGCGGCGCATCGGGCGTCGTCTGCAGCATGATGCCCCCCGCGCGCCAGCGCGCGGGCTTGCCGGGCTCGTAGAGCGGCGCCGCGGCAAGGCGGATCGCGGTCGGCAACTGCTCGGACTGCGCGAAATAGGTTTCGGCGGATGCGGCGAGTCCCTCGGGCGAAAGTGCGGTGATGCCCTGATAGCTCTGCTCGCCGCGGCGCGGCTCGATGGTGATGGCGAGCGAGCCCGCGCCGGCGAGCTCGGCGAAGCTGGGCGCGGCACCCAGCGCTTTGGCACGTTCGTTATCGATGCGCGCGAGACCGCGCAGTCCTGCCGCGCGCCCCTCCTCCGCGCCGTAATAATCCGCTGCCGCGAGATCGAGCGCGCCGTCGCTCTTGCTCTGCACCGTCAACCGCCCGTCGAGCTTCAGCGCCGAGCCAAGCAGCGCCGCCAGCGTCAACGTCTCCGCCGCGACGCGCGCCGCGGGCTCGGGCAACGCATGCGCCTCCAGCGCCCGCGCCGAAACGGAATCGAGCCGCACCAACCGCCCGCGAAACCCGGGCAGATCGAACGCCAAAACAAAGTCGGCCGCGGGGGCGAGGGTGTAAGTGGGGTCAGGCATCATGGAGGGATACACATCCTTGCGCTGGCATTCGGCCACCTCCGCATTAAGCGGAGGTGCCGTACGTCGCCATCATCAATTACCTACCGACATGCGAGCCGTCTTTGTGGGATAGGCAGCATCCGGCTTGTCTTCCCACATGAAAGTCACTTCGAGTTTTAACCCAAGCGTTTTTGCGAGATGCGCGATGGTCTTCCACGCCGGATTGGCAGACTGCCCTTGCACCGACAACTTGGCTTCTGAAATATAATGATATCCGAGCTTCTGTTCACCCTCGCCGTCCACATAGTTGCAGAGCAACATCTGTTTCAGCTGACCCACGTTGGCGGTTTTTGAAGCAGCGAGACGCACGACCTCGTACAACAACGGATTCCAGTAGAGCTTGGCTTTCGGAAGCATACTTCCCTCGAGTTCGACGGAAAGCGGTCTCGTGAACGTGAGATCCGGCGGGGCATCTGGCTGAAAAACTAGCAAGGCAGGCTGGCCCGCCGTTCCTTGCGTAGTCGCACTCGCCGTGAACTTGCCGTTCGCCTTATTGTTGGAGAGATAAAAGTCCACTGCCTTCTCCAGCGCAGTTTCGGGGGTATCAACAAAAGGTTCTGCGAACGACTGGAGTTTGGCGAACAGCGCCTGAGAAACATTGATTTGCGGCATCATGAGCTACTCCTTTCTTTAGACGCCTCGGTTGAGGCGGCAAAGACGAATATAGCCCTATAGAGTTATAATTCAATATGAATTTCATAGATATTTTTGTTCTTTATTCGTTCATTTGGTCCGATTTTTTTGCGGCACTACCCTACCCCAAACACCACTTCAACACCGCCTTCTGCGCGTGCAGCCGGTTTTCGGCTTCGTCAAACACGGCCGACTGCGGGCCGTCGATCACCTCGTCGGTCACCTCCTGCCCACGATGCGCCGGCAGACAGTGCATGAAGATCGCGTCCTTGGCGGCGCCGGCCATCAGGCGCGGATTCACCTGGTAGGCCTTCAAGAGATTGTGCCGCTTGGTGGTGTCCTCGTCGCCCATGCTCACCCAGGCGTCGGTGACGATGCAATCGGCGTCCTTCACCGCGCGCTCGGGATCGTGGCCGAAGCGCACTTCGGCGCCGGCGCCTTCGGCCCATTTGCGCAGGTCTTCGTGCGGCGCCAATTCCTTGGGCGTGGCGATGTTGAGCTTGAAGCCGAAGCGCGCGGCCGCATGCACCCACGACGCCAGCACATTGTTGGAATCGCCGCTCCAGGCGATGGTCGCGCCCGCGATCGCGCCGCGCTTCTCCTCGAAGGTCATCACATCGGCCATCACCTGGCAGGGATGCGAGAGCTTGGTCAGCCCGTTGATCACCGGGATGGTGGCGTTGTCGGCCATCTCCTTGACCATCTCGTGGTCGAGCAGGCGGATCATCACGGCGTCGACATAGCGCGACAGGACCCGCGCGGTGTCCGCGATCGTCTCCTCGCGGGCGAATTGCAGGTCCTGGCCGGAGAGCATCAACGTCGTGCCGCCGA